>NZ_JADKPY010000004.1:0-21708 GCF_015351505.1 Acinetobacter sp. SK-43 | reverse complement strand
ATGTAATAGAGGTCGAAACATTCCAACATGAAGTAAAGGAAAGATATCAAATCAGTGTTTCTAAAGATGATTTGGTATCCATACTTAATAATTTAAATATGGTTTTTAACCCGACTAAATATTTTAAAGATCATGGGGCAATGAGCTCTCTAGGGATAAGAAATTCTTATTTTTTTGCTTCTAATGATTTAAAGAAAGCTCTTAAAAACTCTACTTTTAAAAAATTCTTAAATGATAATGTGCAATATGCAATCAGTAAATATTTTAAAGATTTTGATATAGTTAAATTCAACCGTGGTTTTGTTTATTATGCAAAATATGGACGTAAAGATGTATTCCGTATTTTAAATTGGGAAAAAAATCAAAACCCACAAAATGTGGGTGGATATTTAGCTAGTAAAGATAAATCAAATTGCCCAATATTTGTCACCTATCATAAAGCAGATGATATTTCTGATAGTACAAAATATGAAGATAAGTTCATTGATCCGCAACATTTTCAGTGGATGTCTAAATCAAAAAGAAAAATTTCTAGTCCTGATGTTCAGGTGATTTTAAATGCACAGCAACAAGGAACATTGCTACCTTTATTCGTGAAAAAAGATGATGATGAAGGTGTTGATTTCTATTTTATCGGTTTTCTAAGTTATATCGAAGGTAGTGCACAAGAGACTTTAATGCAAACAGATGCTGGTCCTGTTTCTGTTGTTAAAATTGATTTTAGAATAAATAAGCCTGTTGAAAATGGATTATATAAATATCTTGTAAATATATGATATGTATAGTTCAAACTTAATAGGATATTGATTGTGGAAACCGAGAGTTATCTGCTGGGTTAGATGTTCTGAATCTTTAGAAAGAAAGCCAATTATCTCGGAAGATAATTGGCTTGAGCAAAGAGTTTGGCTATCCGCTTATTCGTCGGTCATCCCAATAACACGGCACTACAATCAAATGGTTCTCATGTAACCGAGACCATAATCTTACACCTAAATCCCGCTGCATATTTTGGACTGTGAAATTGGAAATGAGCAGCGTCGACTTCATATTATCATAACGGCTATATAAAACCTTATGTACCATTTCCAGACGTTTCTCATGCCGGTCATGTAGGCCATATTCGTCTATCACCAATAAATCAAAACTGGAGAAATGGTCGATGACTTCCTTTTCAGAGCGTGAAGCATCTGACCAGGTATCCATCATTTTTTGAGCAATTTCTGTACTGGTATAGTAGCGTGCAGATTTTGTACTGTTATGCAGAATGTTGCGAATGATTGACGCACTCAGATGAGTCTTTCCTGTACCCGGTGTACCAATGAGCAGTAGGTTTGGATAATGGTCAGAAATAATCTGCTGTGCAAAAGCCTGACATAGTTTGATGGCATTGTCTTGTGCAGGACATGCAACTACATAATTCTTGAAGCCACGATCCAGGTAGCGTTTATTGAGCCCTGAATTTTTAATTTTCTGTTGTAGCAATCGCTGTTGCAGTTCATTCTCATAGGCTGCATGTGAGTGATGGACGGTTTCTTTGGCACACAATTTACAGAGCCTGTGACCTGCAATTTCCATCAGGGGTATATGATGGGTAGGGCAAAGTGTTTCCGTTGTTTCTGCGCGAAACTGGAGTGTTTTAAGCATGGTATTCATGACTGATCTCCTAAATCCACTTTGAATTTTCTAAAAAACTCTCATTTTTTTCTTCAAAATTTGAAGATGAAGATGAAGATGAAGATGAAGATGAAGATGAAGATGAAGATGAAGGGCATGATTCAAGCATGACTTGAGTAATACTCGGGCTCTTCTCAGGAGCTGCTTGAGCATTTACTTTTCGGTGCTTGGTTGATGCTTGAGCATTACTAGCGGATTTCCCCCAACGTGCCTGAGCTGCATTTTTAGCTTTATCAGATTTCATTTGCTGATTTTGTAATGCTTGGCTTTTTAAACTGCTTAAGAAATTTGAATGAATCTGCTCAGACTCGACTTCAAACAATTCTAGGGCCATCAGCGTATTTAACAAAGTTTTAGCCTTGGTGTGCTGCGGTAATTTCGTGATGCTACATACAGTAGCTAGGTCGTGAGGAATGGCACCATTTTTCCAGAAATCCATCATTAACAGCAGTGCCGCACCAATTTGTTCTGCTGTCATTCGTGCAAATTTCGCTTGTAGGTCGCCAATATAGAGTGGCATCCAAATAGAAATATCTTTATGCATGTGTTCACCTTTTTATAGGTATAAAGGGGCTAAGGTCATCGATTGGATGACCTTGTATATTTATTTGATCAAGGAGCTAAGCTCATTAACCGGAGACGGGCCTGTTGGGCTAGGTCATCGTAATGGGCTTGCCCTTCATCCAGCATTCGCTGTAGCCAAAGTCTTAATGCTTGGTGATCATCGAAGCATTTATTGATTTCCAGCAAAAAGGCCAGATTGTGCAGTTTGGGAATGTGTAGCTCATGGATTAATTCACGAGCGACCATATCTGCTTCAGGGCTGACGACCACACCACCAAAGAAAGCTTTACTATTCATGTGCAAGCTCCTCTGTATTTAGTTTTTCCAGCATGGCTTCAAATGCACTGCCATCGCGGCGCGTAACATTGGGGATGTAACGGCTATAGACCCGGAATAGCATTTCAGTCGTTGAATGTCCCAATTGACGTGCGATCCATTCCGGATTTTCTCCTGCCGACAACCAAAGAGTTGCTGCTGTATGACGTGTTTGATAGGCTCTTCTAGACTTCAATCCTAGAAAGCGCAAGATTGGATGCCAGACACGTTTATTTACCAGACGATAATCGAGAGGTCCACCATCACGATTGCAGAAAACAAACTCTGATTTACCATTATTTAAGCTTTTCTGTTGCAGAAAGGCTTGGTAAACGCGGTCATTCATCTGGATCGTGCGGTCAGAACCATAAGTTTTGGTTGCACCAAGCACACCATTCACTAACGCTTCTCTGATATGGATTTCACGACGCTGTAAGTCGATATTTTTCCATTGCAGACCATCAATTTCACTGGTACGCATACCCGTAAAAAAGCGAATGGTGTAATAAGGGCGGAAGTCTTCACGCACTGTGGTAAGAATTTTATGCACCTCTTCCAAAGAAAAAGGTGTGACTTCAATCTTGCTTTCCTTCAGATTGTTAATATTTTTATAAGGCGACTCAAACTCGTATCGTTCAGCCGCATCATTGAGTATCATGCGTAGAGGCGTCATGATTTGATTGATCCTCGATGCTTTCAGACTTGTTTGATCTTTTCCGTGTGTCACTTTGGCGAGAGAGGCACGGAAGTTCAGCAAGTCTGACTTCTTGATTTTGGAGAGAACCTGATTACCAAAAGCAGGAATCAAATAGTTTTTGATCACAATTGAAACCTTTTGCTGGTATGAGGTTCTCCATTCAACTTGTTTCTGCTTAAACCACAATTCAGTAAACTCTTTAAAAAGAGGAACTTTGGTCTGCACAGCAATTTGCTGACTTCTTTTTTCCTTAAACTCCTCAACACGGTTACTTTTTGGAAAGTACTTTTCGTATTCAAAAGTTCCCAAAGTAATTTCAGCTTCAAGCTGTTCGAGACGTTTTTTCAAAATGCGTCGGTTATAAGCATTGTCTTCAAGATTAGTTGTCTCTCTACAACGAATGCCCATGTAGCGAAAGTCGGCAATCAGTTTGCCACTTCGTTCCCGGATGGTAGCCATCAGTTAAACCTCCTAAGCCTTATTGCAAGGCATCCATGCTTAAACCGGTGAATTTAAGCATTTCAGTTTCAATGCGTTCCCAAACAAAAAGAATTTTTCGACCACCAAAAGGACGGATGTAGTGAACACCTTCAATAAAGACACTGTCTTTCAGCTGGTTGCGAATGGTACGAGCGTCGTACTGGATTTTTTCAGCCAGTTGCTGGGCTGTGAGATAGGTATATGACATAATTGTATTCCTGGCGTAATTCATCGGATGTAAGTAATTTTTCATCCTTAGACCTAAAATAACCTCAAATTTAATTAAATGCAATTAAATTTTCATTGTATTAGAGGAAAAATTAATGGTTATTTGTAAGCTACCAATATTGTTGGCTGAAAGAAAAATGCGTGTAGCTGACTTAATTCGTGGTACAGGCATTAATAAAACAACTTTGCATAAGCTTTATAATGGCGAATTGACTCGAATTGATTTGGAGACTATCGATCGTATTTGCGATTATTTAGATGTACAGGTGGGAGATTTATTTGTTTTTGAAAAAGACAATAAAGAACAACCTGTTAGTGAGTAGTTTGGTCACAAATGGTCACATCAAAAAGTGAAATGGTCACAAATTACTGATCATTTGGTAAAAAAACCTTGTTTGGAAGAGAACAGGGTGATTTTTTGCCTTCAAAAAAGCTCTGAAAGTGGTGATCGATTGAGGACATTTAAGGTCAATTGAGACCATTTTTATTGTCGTGGGCACGCCATGGTCACATCTTGGTCACAAAATACAAATTATATTAAGAATATTTTTTATTGAATCGAATAACAAAGGAAGAAGAGTTTTAAAAAAACATAATAAAATCAACAAGAAAAAAGCCCTAATCTTTCGACTAGGGCCTTTTAAATTTGGAGCGGGAAACGAGACTCGAACTCGCGACCCCAACCTTGGCAAGGTTATGCTCTACCAACTGAGCTATTCCCGCATATTGAGCAGTTTTTACTAAAACTTACACTTAAAAAAACCAATCTGGAGCGGGAAACGAGACTCGAACTCGCGACCCCAACCTTGGCAAGGTTATGCTCTACCAACTGAGCTATTCCCGCGTGCCAGCTATAATACATTAAGCAAAACAAGGGTCAACAACTTTATGCAAAGTTTTTGCTTAATTGCATAAAATAAAAGCATTTATCTTGAAAATACCGAAAAACTCACCTTTAGAGGCGAAGTTTTAATCTATTTTGCCCAGATACTCTGCGTTTGTATCTCTGAAATCATCACAGACCTCATGCAAGTAGTTATGTATAATCAATGCACTATCTCAATCTGATTTACAGAGTGAATGATGAACTTAGAACAACAGTTAATTGAGCGCTTAAACACGTTAAACCCTACTCATCTTGAAGTTATCAATGAATCTTCAGGTCATGGTGGATACTTTCCAGGTAAAGAATCTCATTTTAAAGTTGTGGTGGTCAGTGAAGAGTTTCAAGGTTTACGCCTCGTACAGCGTCATCAGAAAATTTATGCAGTTGCTGCGGAACTGATGAGTCCTGGGAAAATTCACGCCTTAGCTATACATGCTTATATCCCTTCAGAATGGCAAGGACAAGCACCAGCAAGTCCTGAATGTGCCCATGCACCAAAAAACTAGGAATCGACTATGGACGCGCATTTAATTACCAAAATTATCCATATGTCAGCGGTGAGTTTGCTCATTCTAGTATTTGTCGCTCGTGCTGCAACTTTGTTTATTGGATTGCGAGATAATCAACAGCCAAATACTAGTTCAAGTAAAGCGATCGTAGGGTTACAGCATTTATCGTTAACTTTAATTATTGTTACGGGTGCTGTGCTGGTTTATATGAAGAACTTCCAAGTCGAGCCGTGGTTCTATGCCAAAGTCATCCTATTTTTTGTACTTTGGTCTTCGATGATCAAAATGTATAAAAAAGATGATACGGTGCTTTTGGTTCAACGTCGTGCTGGTTTATTGATCGGAACTGTGGCCTTAGTGGGTATTCTGGGCTTAGTTATGATCAAGCCAGTTTTTGCATGATTGTTTGACATTGTTTTAGTAATTGTTTTAGCACTAGGTTAAACTGCGTGCAGTTTACAAAAAATCTTGTAGAGGGAAATCATGTTAACTCGTGTGGTATTTAACCAAAAAGGTGGTGTGGGAAAATCAAGTATCACAGTCAATTTGGCAGCAATCAGTGCTAAACAAGGTCTAAGAACCTTAGTTATTGATCTTGATCCACAGGCAAATTCGAGCCAATACCTTTTGGGTGAAGATGCGACATATTCTGCTGATAAAACAGCATTAGAGCCAAACATTGAGAACTTCTTTGAAGATGTCTTAGGTACAACACAACAAAAAGGACTGATTGGTAATGCAATTGGTTCTATTTTGAAAGCCCCACGTGGTAAAGGGCTCGAAAGTTATGTACATCGTTCGTCATTTGAAAATTTAGATGTCATTCCTGCCAGCCCAAGTCTAGGTTCATTAGAACACGCATTAGAAAGCAAACATAAAATTTATAAATTACGTGATTCAATTCAATCGCTTAGTGCACGTTATGATCGTATTTTTATTGATACACCACCTGCATTCAATTTCTTTACTTTATCCGCATTAATTGCAGCAGATCGTGTATTAATTCCATTTGATTGTGATGTTTTCTCTAAACGTGCGTTACAAACTTTGATTGAAAATGTGATCGAAACCCAAGATGATCATAATGATCGCTTAGAGATTGAAGGTATTGTGGTCAATCAATATCAAGCTCAAGCAAAATTACCACGTGAAGTGGTTCAACAATTGAAAGATGATGGTTTGCCTGTACTTGAAAGTATGCTGCCGCCATCAGTTTTGATGAAAGAATCACATCAGAAGAATTTACCTTTGGTTCATCTCGCAGCTGAACATAAATTGACGCTTGCTTATGTCACTTTATTCAATGAGATTGAAGCAAAAAAATAAGAGAAGCTTATGAAGCGTTTATATTGGTTGCCAGTTTTGGCAACAACCTTATTTCTCGGTGCATGTGCATCGACGGTTAAACCTGCTTATGTATCTCCAACGCAATATCAGTCATTAAACTGTCAGCAACTACAAGCAGAATACAATCGTATTCAGCATTACATCGATAATGGTGTACAAACACCAAAGCGTACAGGCGTAGAGGTGGGAGTTGGACTTGGCGGTGGCTGGGGTAAAGGCGGTTGGGGCTTTGGGCCTTCGATCTCAGTCAATATGGGGCAGTCGATGAACACCAAAAATACTGAGCTTGCGAATGTACTGGGTCAACAAGATGCAATTGTTCAGGCTGCTAAGTTTAAAGGTTGCCCAATTATTGTCAAACAGCGTGCAAATTCTTAATCTTCATATGTGCATCACTGGTGTTTATGCTGGTGATGCTCAATTAAAGTTTAGCAAAATGTTTCATTAAAAAATATATATAACAATGCTTTAATTGATTTTATCTTCAATTTTCTTCATTTCAAATTGTTCATTTTTCCCATAAAACTTGTTTGTCGCAGCGAATTTCGTATAAGGTGGCGAGCATGTTGAGTCAGTTGGTATCTATATGATTGAGAGTTGGTTTTTTGTTTTGGCGATGATCGCAGTGTTACTCATTCCAGGGCCGACGAATGCTTTATTAGCCAGTTCAACACATCAACAAGGCGTGCTGAAAACGTTGTCATATATACCTGTAGAGTGGCTAGGTTATATCTATGGGATTGGATTGTGGGCGTTATTTATCCATCTTTTTGACCCAATTTGGCCTGCTTTAATCATCATTTTGCATGTTTGTAGTGTTGCCTATGTTTTATGGCTAGCATTTCATTTATGGAAAAGTTCACATCTTCAAAAATATAATCAGCATCATCAACAAATTAAAACTCCTCGACTATTTGTTTCAAGTCTAAAGAATCCTAAAACATTGTTATTGGCAGCAGGAATTTTCCCAAGAGAAACATGGGACTCAGTTGAAAATGCATTATTGGTTTTCGCTGTGTTTAGCTTAGTGTTAATACCCGTATCAATTTTTTGGATGATCTTTGGGCGTGCATTATTGGCTGGTAGTTTGGTAGGAATCAAAGCCGACCATTTGTATAAAGGATCGGCTATGTTATTGATTATTTGTACCTTACCAATGATTTTTCGTTTCTTTTAATCAATGGGGCAGAGCATTATTTTGCTTTAATGCTTTGCATTTTCTGACGTAGAAAACCAATTACACCTGGTAAGATACTGATAATAATGATACCGAAAATTAAGTGCGTAAAATTATCTTTCACGATTGGCATATTTCCAAATAAATAACCCAAAGTAATGAATGATGCGATCCAACAGAATGCCCCCACCACGTTATAGGTCAGGAAGTATTTATAATTCATGCTGCCTGTACCAGCTACAAATGGCGCGAAGGTACGTGCAAATGGCACAAAACGTGCGAAGATAATGGTTTTTCCACCATGACGCTCAAAAAATTCTTGAGTCTTAAACAAGTGCTGTTTATTGATGAAACGCAAGTTCATTTCAAATACACGAGGACCTATGTAACGTCCGATATGATAATTGACAGTGTCACCAAGAACTGCAGCGATAAACAACAAGACACCGAGAACCCAAGGATCCATTGCACCAGTTGATGCTGCTAGCGCACCTGCCGCGAATAACAAACTATCGCCTGGCAGAAATGGCATCACCACTAAACCCGTTTCGACAAAAATAATCAAAAAGAGAATGGCATAAATCCAGACACCATAATTCTTAATAAACTCTAAAAGGTGTTCGTCAACGTGCAGAATAAAATCAATGAGTTCCATGAAGGCTTTAACACTATAAATTTGAGCTAAATCCTAGCAGTGCGTCTGTCTAATGTCAGTAAGAAAAGCAAATTAATTAGTAACTTTACTTAATGATGCAAAGCATAACGAATTGCTGTTAAATTAGTCACTATTGTTCTTAAAATGGAACGATGTATTAATAAATATGATGTTTATTGCAAATAGGAAGATACATAAACTGGTGTTAAGTTAAAAAACAAACAGAGTGGAATTGATTATGTTTAACCCTAATGTCGTTGTAAAAAATATCGTAACGCAATCTGGCGTAGAAAATACAGTGACTTTAATTGCTCGTATTTTAATGGCCTATATCTTCATTATTGCTGGATGGGGTAAATTGACCGCATATGGTGCTACAGCAGGCTATATGGAGTCGATGGGAGTTCCAGCGGCATTATTACCGATCACAATCTTGGTTGAGTTTGGTGGTGGTTTAGCTCTGTTATTTGGTTTCCAAGCTCGTTTAGCTGCTTTGGGTTTGGGGGTATTTAGTATTATTACTGCATTCATCTTCCATGGGACAGATGATCAAATGCAACAGATCAACTTTATGAAAAACCTAGCAATGGCAGGCGGATTATTTTACTTAATGCTTTATGGTGCAGGTCGTCTGAGTTTAGATCACGCAATTGAAAAATAAACAATCAGTTTCAAAAAAGCCCCACTTTTGATGGGGCTTTTTTACATCCTTTGAATTTACCGTTTATTACAAAAAATGATCTCACTGTTTATCGAAATTTGTTTGAATATTAAAGGATTAAATTGTTTGGAATGAATCAATGAGAACAATAAGCATAGGTTTAATGATCGGTCTTTTATCAATAGCTGCAAGCCACGCATGGGCTGGGAAACAAGATGCTGTACTGTTGAAAGAAGCAGCTCAAAATAGTGTGCTGGTGAGGGATATCGTCAAATACGCAGATGAAACTGGTGTGACGCTCACAGGAAAAATTAGCAAACATTTACACAGTGATGATTATGAATTTCAAGATCATAGTGGAAGCATTGTTGTAGAAATTGATGATGATTTATGGCAGCAAGCACGTTTAAGTGTTGGTGATTCTGTACGTTTAATCGGTGAGGTTGATACACATCGATATAAACCTACGGATATCGAAGTAATCAAAATTGAGAAATACGGACATTAATAAAAAAAGGAAGCCTTAGCTTCCTTTTAAATTTGATAAAAATCTTAGAGCATAAAATGGATTTGCATTTCCCCGACGAGGAAACCGAGCACAGCACCGACGATAATCAATGACCATTCATCTTCTTTGAATGCTGGACGTAACATACCTTCAAATTCTTCAGGGCTGAGGCGTTGCATACGATCAACTAAGGTATTACGAACATTCATTGCATCTTCAGCATAAGATTCAACATAACGCATCGTATCTGGCAGCTGTTTTAAAATACGCTCAGCAACTTCAGCTTTCAGGCTTTGATACTTCTCGCCGCCAATCGCGTACACCACCAATGGGCGAACAATACCTGCCTGTAAATCAATTTCTTGTTTTACATGGCGGCTGACCAGTTCAATTACCTTGTCTGAGTGAGTCCCTGAAAAAAGCTCTTCCATCATGTTACGAGAGGTGAGTAACTGTTTCGAGATTAATGCAGCGTAGTCCGCAGCCACTTCATTTTGACGTTTAATGAATAGTCCTTGCCATGTGTAACCCATGATTTTTTTCGGGTACAAAGGTCTAAACATCATTTGTAATGCGATCCAGTCACTAAAGAAACCGACAAAACCACCAAACATTGGAAGCATCCAAGGATATTTTCCTTGTGTCACAATCCAACAAAGCATTTGTACGACACCAATCGCGAATCCAAAAATAAAGCCGACATTACTAAAGAATTTAAATTCTTGTTTGCCGACTTTTTTAAAGATTTCATTGAGGAGGCGTTTATCTTTGAGTAGGTTGTTGACCACCATGTGCTTGATATCGAAGTACTTAGACACATCACGCTGTACTTCACTCATGATATGTTCAACGATTTCAGGTGCTTTGGTTTGGACACGTTTGATCAGTTTTTGACGAGCAAACTCTGGCATCCCTTCCCATAAACCAGGTTGGTATTGCTGAGCAACTTCACGAGTGATGTCTTCAGCGGCTGCCATGAGCGGTTTTTCAATTTCTTTTGCGATGCGTTTCGGATCGAGTCGTGCAAATATTTCTTCAGGTTTGATCAGTTTTGAGGTCATCAATTCAACGGCAGTGGTTGCCATTTTTTCAGCTTTGCGAGGAACGATACCTTGCCAGCCAATAGGAAGACCAAATAATCTTAACCCCTTAAACTCAAGTGGTGAGAACATCATTTGAATCGCAATCACTTTTGTTACATAGCCAATAATGCCACTAATAAAAGGGATTGAAATATATAACCAGAAATTCTGTTGAAAATCTGCAATCATTTCTTGAAACATTATTGTATTGGTCCTTCAAGTCCTAATTGTTGCCTTATGACAAGACAAGCCATAGATGATAATGAAATGTTTTAGGACATTGGTGGTACACCAATATCTTTAGATTCTTTTAATTTTTCCTTTTATCAAGGACATCGCATTCACATAAAAAGGAAACGATGAGATCTATTGAATACCTTTCCATGGTAATGCTTTTTTCAGTTCATCATCTTAGCACCAATTTTTGCTTTGTGTTGAGCAGAATTGGCAAGAATTGTTGATTTAACTCTCTAAAATAGGCAAAAAGTTGTGAAATTTTAGTTTAAATTTCAGCAGGGATTAGCAAGTAAAGCTAAAAAATAAGATAGATGATGAATTGCGATGCGCCAAAGCGTGAAAAATGTTAGAATGTGGCGCTTAATTCATTTGCCTTTATGATTATCCCATGACGACCAATACTCAAATTACTGAAGATCGTATCCTTATTTTGGATTTCGGCTCTCAATATAGCCAGCTGATTGCACGTCGTGTACGTGAAGCGGGTGTCTATTCAGAAATGTATGCATTTGACATGTCTGAAGAAGATATTCGTGCATTTAATCCAAACGGGATTATTTTGTCAGGTGGCCCTGAGAGTGTACATGAAGAGGGTAGCCCACGAGCACCTCAAATCGTGTTTGAATTAGGCGTGCCAGTTTTGGGTATTTGTTATGGTTTACAAACCATGTCGGAACAACTTGGTGGAAAGGTAGAGCCAGGTACAGTTCACGAATTTGGTTATGCAGAAGTTGATATCTTGGTACGTGACCAGTTAATTGGTAACTTGCAAGATCGTGAGAACCAGCTGCATGTTTGGATGAGTCATGGTGATAAAGTAAGCGCGATTCCTGAAGGTTTCCAAGTTACTGCAAGCACACCAAGCTGTCCTTTTGCTGCTGTAAGTGATGAAACACGTCGTTTCTATGGCGTTCAATTCCACCCTGAAGTGACTCACACTGCGAAAGGTGAAGAATTACTTTCTAACTTTGTTCATAAAATTTGTGGTTGTCGTGGTCTTTGGACACCTGAGCACATCATTGATTTACGTGTAGAACAATTACGTAAACAAATCGGCGATGAAAAAGTTCTTTTAGGTTTATCAGGTGGTGTTGATTCATCTGTAGTCGCAGCATTGTTGCATAAAGCGATTGGCGATCAGTTAACGTGTGTATTTGTAGATAATGGTTTACTTCGTTTAAACGAAGGTGATCAAGTTATGCAGATGTTCGCAGAGAACATGGGTATTCGTGTGATCCGTGCAGATGCAGAAGAGCGTTTCTTGACTGCGTTAGCGGGTGAAGTTGATCCTGAGAAAAAACGTAAAATCATTGGTCGTGAGTTTATCGAAGTATTCGCAGAAGAAGCTCGTAAACTTGATGGCGTAAAATTCTTGGCACAAGGTACGATTTATCCTGACGTAATCGAATCTGCTGCAAGCAAACAAGGTAAAGCACACGTCATCAAATCACACCACAACGTAGGTGGTTTACCAGAAGATTTAGCTTTTGATCTTGTTGAGCCATTACGTGACTTATTCAAAGATGAAGTACGTAAATTAGGTACAACTTTAGGTTTACCTCATAGCATGATTTATCGTCATCCATTCCCGGGTCCAGGTTTGGGCGTGCGTATTTTGGGTGAAGTGAAAAAAGAATATGCAGATATTCTACGTCTTGCTGATGACATCTTTATGCAAGAACTTCGTGCGAGTGGTTGGTATGACAAAACTGCCCAAGCATTTGCGGTATTCCAACCTGTGAAATCAGTGGGTGTTGTGGGTGACGGTCGCCGTTATGCATGGGTGATTGCACTTCGTGCGGTTGAGACTGTTGACTTTATGACAGCGCGTTTCGCTCACTTGCCATACGAGTTGGTTGATAAAATCTCTACGCGTATCATGAATGAAATCAAAGATGTTTCACGCGTTGTTTATGATGTGTCTTCTAAACCCCCTGCGACAATTGAATGGGAGTAAAACTGGGATTTCAAGCATGAGTGCGTGTTTAAAGCAACGCTTTAAACCAAACGAAGCTGCTTGCCAGTTTTACGCCGAAAAAGGACGCAATTGCGTTCTTTTTTATAGTTTAGACCGATCTAGATAGTCGGAAGGTCAAAACTGGCCACTTGGTTGCGTCCGTTTTGCTTTGCACGATAAAGCGCAATATCTGCTTCTTTGATCAGTGAATGTAAATTGATATTGTCTGAATTTAGTTTTGACACACCAACCGAAACGGTGAAACTAATTTTGATATCATTTCCAATACAGACAGGGTGAGACTCGATATTTTTTCTTAGACGCCCTGCAATCATAACGGCATCTTCCAGTGTCGTTTCGGGAAGCAAGGCAACAAATTCTTCGCCTCCAAAACGCGCGAGAACATCGGCACGGCGCATTTCCTTGCGTGCAAGTTCGGCAATTTTTTGCAATACCTGATCGCCAATATCATGGCCATAACTGTCATTAATTCTTTTAAAATAATCCACATCAAACATCAGTAGACAGATGGATTGATACGGCGGCCAAGCATGAATCATCTTATCTGCAATCAACTCAAATTGGCGACGATTACTCAGCTGGGTGAGTTCATCTGTATGGGCAAGTTCACGCAGCAGGTGTCGATCCCATTCCTCCAGCATAGAACGTAAAAATGCACGCCGCGCATTTAAGGTGTTATTCCAGCTCACGTATAAACTAAAAAACAAAATCGGAATATAAACCAATAGGAAAATAATAACTTGCTGGTTGTTGTTGATAGACAGGATACCACCAATAATCACCATGCTAATCAACAAGGCAGTGAGAACAGCGGGACGGAATCGAACGTGAATGGATAGACAACCCAATAGTAAAAAAATCACGGAAGCATATTGATATTGATTGACGTTCGGACTATGGGATTGACTGAGCAACCAAAACCAAATGGCCGCACCACACGCACTAGAAATAGGGAGTAATAGATCAAGAATGACAATATTTTTGCAATATTTGAACATCAACATATTAAGAATTACAAAGCCAAGTACTGCGACCACACGGCTGAGACCTGAAATAAAGCTGATATCCGGTAATAAAAACCAATCCGCAAAAAAATAAAAAAGGAAACAAAGTTGACCTAATAAATTGATTTGTTTCAAATAAAAACGATGATGAACATTCTGATAGTTGTAATAGCACGGTTTAAATTTTTCTGGAATCTGGGCGTCATCTTCTTGTAAGGCATTGGCAATTGCATCGCGATTGTGGGGATCACAAAGTTGCGATGGTAATATAAAACTATCTACAGGCACGCGTTGAGTATCATGATGGCTGACTTGTGAAACAAAGCCTTCTTCACGCCCCAATATGGTGTGCCTGCCTCCCCCGTTATTCATAGGCTGCTCCACACTATTGACGCTGTTGTATGAAGAAATAATTCACTTAAAGTTATAAGTAAGTACAACAGCATCTGTTTTTTTATAGAAATTTGCTGGGCAAAATCGCTCTTTTTCTTTTGTGTATCTTCTGATTATATTATCTGAAAGAAACCCCAAAGTCATACGGCAATGCAGTGCAGATTGTATCAAAATGGTTTTTTACACATGGGTAAAATCTAAGGTTTTATCTCTAATTTTTGATCGGGATTTCGTTGGAAGAAACCATCTAACCAAATTAAATATATGAAATATAGGAAAATTAAAAATGACCAATACACAAGATGGCGAACTTTCTTATTCAGAAGATTGTGAAAAAATTGTTGATAGCTTGCTTCAAGAATTTACCATTCGTTCAGCGACGATTGGCAAGGGAACGGTTATCAAGCGCGCCTTGCCGAGTCGTCATAAACGTTTAGTTGGTGCTTGGTGCTTTCTAGATCATGCAGGGCCAGTCAGCTTTCCAGCTGGAGATGGGTTAGATGTTGGGCCACATCCTCATATTGGTTTGCAAACCTTTACATGGATGATTGAAGGCACCATGATGCATACCGATAGCTTGGGTTCAAAACAGCTTATTCGTCCAAAACAAGTAAACTTAATGACAGCTGGACGTGGTATTTCTCATACAGAGGTCGCGCCTGATACTGAAACCCAAATGCATGCTGCGCAGTTGTGGATTGCACTTCCTGATAACAAGCGCAATATGGAGCCTAACTTTGAGCATTACCCAGAACTGCCTGTTGTGGTTAAAGATCAAGTTGAATTTACAGTTTTAGTCGGTGACTTCCTCAATACTCTTTCTCCAGTTCAAGTACATACACCTTTAGTTGGTGTTGATCTAACAGCTCAAGCGGATACTAAAACGCGTATACCACTCAATCCAGCATTTGAATATGCTTTCATGGTGCTTGATGGCAAAGCTCGTGTGAACGGACATGAATTAACTGCTGATAATATGGTGGTTTTAAAAACAGGTTTGACGGAAATCGAAGTTGAAATCAAATCTGGTAATCGAGTGCTTCTCATTGGCGGTGAACCTTTTGAATCACCTATTTTGTTGTGGTGGAACTTCGTAGGACGTACGATGGAAGACTTGGAGCAAGCACGTGAAGACTGGATTAACCATGATGCACGCTTTGGTGAGATTCCAGATTATCAAGGCAAACGCTTGGAAGCACCAACGCTACCTGATCAAATGAGGGCTTCAAAATGAGTGTTATCGCAAGTGCAAAAGTTCTAACTTTACCTGAACCGTGGAAAGGGGAAGTGGCTAGTGGAACGCATCAATTTTTGACAGATAAGCCTGAATCTTTCGGTGGACATGACACAGGTCCCGCACCATATGATTTTCTTACAGCTAGCCTAGCATCATGTACCATGATCACCTTGCGCATGTATGCTCAACATAAAGAAATAGACTTAGGTGAGTTTACGGTTGAGGTGGATTTTCATACTAATCGGGAACAACAGGAGCGAATTGAACGTCGTGTCACCTTTAAGCAACCTGTTTCACCAGAGCTAAAAGAAAAACTTCTCAATGTCTGTAGCAAGACACCTGTCACTAAAACTTTGTTACGCAGTTTAGACATTCAGACCGTGATTCTTTAAGGCTTTAGTGCTATTGTGCTTGGGCAAAACATAATTCTAAACGCAACTGTTAGAGGGATAAAAAACAACAGTTGCGTAGCACAAGCAGGCACACAAAATGATTACCTTACATTATCTGCAATGCTCCCGTTCGTTTCGAATACTGTGGGCATTAGAGGAGCTTGGTGTGGACTACCAAGTAGAGTTTTATCAAAGGTCAGCCAGTTACGCAGCACCAGAAATCCTTAAAAACATACATCCTCTCGGCAAAGCACCTATCTTGGTAGATGATGGTGATGTGATTGTTGAATCGGCAGTGATTTTGGATTATTTGCAGCAACAATATGATCGACTTCAGCAGTTCAAACCCCAACAAGCGAAAGATCAAAGACAATATGACTATTGGATGCATTATGCAGAAGGTTCTTTGATGCCGCTTTTGGTGATGACTTTAGTCATGAACAATGTTAGTAAGCATGTACCATGGATGATTCGTCCAATTGCTGAGAAAATCACAGATGGCGTAAAAGGTGGTTTTATTCGTCCTCGTGTAAAAGAACATATTCTGTATTTAGAACAATATCTGTCTGAGCATGATTATTTTGCAGGTGAGTTTTCATTTGCTGATATTCAAATGGCGTTCCCATTGATTGCGTTACAAAAACGTCTACATGGGAAATACCCAAATATTCAAGCCTTTGTACAGCGAATACAAGAGCGCGCAGCATTTCAACGTGCTGAACAGAAAAGTTTAGAATCTGAGTGTGGCTAGTTCAAATCATCTTGCTTTAAATAAAAAAGGAACGATCAAGCGTTCCTTTTTTATTTGATATTTTGCCGATCAACGTTTGATGACAATCGAATCAATACCACTATTTTGAAGTGTTTGTTGTGCTGCTAAAGCGGCATCTTGGCTATCGTATGGTCCTGAAAAAACACGATACCATGTTTGACCATTCTCAACAGTTTTGACTACATCTGCCGATAAACCATTCAAAATAATTTCGGCACGTCGTGCATCGGCACTATCAGGATCTGGATAGCTTCTCACTTGTAAAATATAAGTGGCTTGAGCAGGAGCTGTTTGCTCACTTGGCGTAATTCCTCCTGACGCATCAGCGTTTGTCGTCTCTGCGGCTGGGGATTCAATAATCACGACATTACCTTGCTGTTTGGTTTCAGGAACAGCTTGTTCAGGAATTGGCGTGACTTGTTGTTGAGGGAGCAGATCATAGAAGCGATAGTCTTTGTTAGTATCTTCTTCTTGATAATGCTCTGATGTCACCTGGTTTTTAGCAGGTACAGGTTGCCATGGTTTCCATAGCATCAACATAACCGCAACACATAGAATCGCCAAAATGGCTACAAGCATACCGAGCCACTTGGGTATGAGTGGTTTTTTGGGTTTATTTGGTCGTTCAGATACACCACGTTGCGTTTTTCCAAACACCTGAAATTCCTCTTGATCCTATTATGTTATTTGTAACGTGAATCATTGAATAAACAAAGCATTATGTTCAAAAATAATGCGTTATTCACCTTATTATTTATCAGATAAAACCTAAGATAGTGTTTTTTTCTGTAAAGTGAATATGAATCTCTCATTTCTTAAACTTAAACGATATAAATAATAAAGCAAGCAAAGCGAACTTTGCTTGCATCTATTAATTATAACGTTGTTTAGATTACATTGAGTCTGGTGCAGATACGCCCAATAACTCTAAACCATTACGTAACACTTGCTGTACATTCGTTGAGAGCAGTAAGCGTGCTTGAGACAATGAGGTATTTGTTTCATCTACAAATTTCACACCATCTTGTGCATACCAACCATGGAATAGTGCAGCCAAATCTTTGAGATAGTTACCAATTTGATGTGGTTCGCAAACATTTGCAGCTCGTATAACAATTTCAGGATAAGCTGCTAATTTTGCAAGGATTTCTGTTTCTGTCTCTAAGGTTAATAGATCAGCAAACTGTCGTGCATTCGTAGCGTCAAATACAATGCCTTTTTCTTTAGCACGATTGACAATACTGTTTACACGCGCATGCGCATATTGGATGTAATACACCGCATTGTCTTTGCTTTGCGAAACTGCGAGGTCTAAGTCAAAATCAATGTGTTGCTCAGATTTACGCATCACGTAATAGAAGCGTGCCGCATCATTACCAACTTCTTTACGTAGATCACGCAATGTGACGAACTGACCTGAACGAGATGACATTTGTACCATCTCACCGCCACGCCACAAACTCACGAACTGAACTAAAAGTACAGTCAATTTCTTCGAGTTATAGCCCATCGCGTCAATTGCTGCTTTGACACGTGAGATATAACCATGATGGTCTGAACCCCAAATATCAATTAAGTCAGTATAACCACGTTGTAATTTAT
Source organism: Acinetobacter sp. SK-43 (assembly GCF_015351505.1). Lineage (NCBI taxonomy): Bacteria > Pseudomonadati > Pseudomonadota > Gammaproteobacteria > Moraxellales > Moraxellaceae > Acinetobacter > Acinetobacter sp. SK-43. The sequence goes on along the minus strand of NZ_JADKPY010000004.1, from coordinate 3,310 downwards.
TCAAATGATAAGCAATGTCAGACGCAAAATAGGTGGTTTGACCATTACGACGTTTAACAACACGGTCTTTTTCATCGCCGAATTCGGTTGATTTAAACCAGATATTCCCATCTTTTTCGTAGAGGAAACCACGCTGATCAAGCGTTGCAAGTGCTTCATCAATTTTATCAGCCAATGATGCTTCACTAAACCATTGATCAAAGGTCACACCAAAGTCTGCAAGGTCGTCTTTAATATCATCTAAAATGGCATGCAAAGCCGCTTGGTGGAAAACGCGATAGCCTTCACCTAAATGCTTTTGAGAATTCGCAATTAAACCATCAATATGTTTTTCTTTATCCCCAGAGAGCACAACTTTGTTGCCATCAGCGTCTAATTCTTCTGCATATTGAACGTCTTCTGGTACATCTTTGTAGATATCTGCAACTGGACGAACGTGTGCATCGCCATCTTGATCAATGATGCTTTGTGCGATTTCTTTCACGTAGTCGCCTTGGTAGGCATTCTTAGGGAAAACAAGAGTTTGACCTGTTAACTCTAAATAGCGCAAATAAGTAGAAGTCGCCAAAATATCCATTTGACGACCAGCATCATTTACATAGTATTCGCGATCAACTTTAGCGCCTGTTGCTTCTAATAAGTTTGCAACAGTCATACCGTAAGCAGCGCCACGACCATGCCCAACATGTAGGCTAGAAGTAGGGTTCGCTGATACAAACTCAACTTGGATTTTTTTCGCAGCGTTCACTTGGCTACGACCATATTGATCTTTCTGTACTTGAATTTGGTCGAGCACAGCAAAGCGTTGATCAGCATTTAAAAAGAAGTTAATGAATCCTGGACCAGCAATTTCTGCTTTACTAATATCAGCAACTTCTGGAAGTGCTGCTAGGATTTTTTCAGCAAGATCACGAGGTTTCATACCCGCAGCTTTTGATCCAATCATCGCAATATTCGAAGCAAAGTCACCGTGACTTCGGTCTTTGGTACGGGTTAAATGGCTCGTGTTTGTCCAATCTGAAGGAAGTACCCCTTGTTGTTGAAGGGATTGCACCGCATGATCAAGAGCTGATTGTATTGCCGTATTCATAGTTACCGAAATAAATGTCGCGGAAAAACGCTAAATATAGCAAATTTCGCCCCTGTTAGGGGAGACATTTGGCGGCTGAGTGAATAATTTTAGTTAAGTAATGACCTGTGTGAATGAGAGGTTCATTGAATCTCAACTTTTAGTTTGATTGGTAATTTCTGATTTGAATGAATGTGGTTTGGATCAAGTGTACAAGAGTTTTATATTATTTAATTATGAAATGGTTGATAACATCAAAATTTATGTGCATAAGATTTATTGATAACTATGAATTATCACAACATAATTATAATTGTATGAAAATATTATAAAATATCTCTTGTATGTCGCTATTGAATACTAAGCCTGAACTGTATCACTGTTTAAAATGTCATTTTTATACGAAATAGCCTTAAGCTATTAGACACCACGAGCATGAAGTGATCTTTACGAGACTTTTGTGCTCTAAGCTGGAAAATGAGATAGGCAATGACAACAGGAAATCCAAGTAAACACCCTCTTTACATCCCATATGCAGGTTATACCCTCCTAGAATTACCACTTTTAAATAAAGGTTCGGCGTTCACTCAAGAAGAACGAACCAACTTTAATTTGCACGGTTTACTTCCACATATTATTGAAACTATTGAAGAACAGAGTCAGCGTTCATATCAGCAATATTGCGCGTTTAGTGATGATATCAATAAGCATATCTATTTACGCAATATTCAAGACACCAATGAAACCTTGTTTTATCACCTCATCGAACATCATTTAGAAGAAATGATGCCGATTATTTATACACCAACTGTTGGAGAGGCATGTCAGCGTTTCTCAGATATTTACCGCCGTCATCGTGGTGTTTTTATCTCATATCCTGATCGTGAATTTATTGATGATATTTTACAAAATGTGAATAAAAACAATGTAAAAGTGATCGTGATTACCGATGGTGAGCGTATCTTGGGATTAGGCGACCAAGGAATTGGCGGGATGGGTATCCCGATTGGGAAGCTGTCTTTATACACTGCTTGTGGCGGAATTAGCCCAGCCTATACTTTGCCGATTACGATTGATGTTGGGACCAATAATCAGCAACTATTAAATGATCCGATTTATATGGGGTGGCGTCAGCCTCGTATCAATGGCGACGAGTATTATGAATTCATTGATCATGTGATCAATGCGGTTAAACGACGTTGGCCAAAAGCTTTGATTCAGTTTGAAGATTTTGCTCAGAAGAATGCCATGCCGTTATTGCAAAAATACCGCGATAAGATTTGTTGTTTCAATGATGATATCCAAGGTACTGCGGCCGTTTCGGTTGGAAGTTTAATTGCAGCGAGTCGAGCAGCAGGAAAACAATTAAAAGATCAAACGATTGCCTTTTTGGGGGCAGGCTCAGCAGGTTGTGGTATTGCTGAACAAATCATAGCCCAAATGATGGCAGAAGGTTTGACGGATGCTGAAGCACGTGCGCGTGTATATATGGTTGATCGTTTTGGTTTAATCACTGAAAATCAGCCGAACTTGTTAGATTTCCAGCGTAAGTTAGCGCAAAAGGCGGAAGTCATCGAGCAGTGGGCGAAAGTTGAAGATATTATTTCTTTGTTAGATGTTGTGCAGAATGTCAAACCGACCGTATTGATTGGTGTCTCGGGGCAACCAGGCTTATTCACTGAAGAAATTATTCATACCATGGCGGCACATTGCGAACGTCCTATAGTCATGCCTTTATCAAACCCAACTTCTCGTGTCGAAGCAGCACCTGCAGATATAATCGAGTGGACTGAAGGGCGTGCGTTGATTGCAACGGGAAGTCCATTTGCACCTGTGAATTATCATGGTCAACTATACAATATTGCTCAGTGCAATAATTCTTATATCTTCCCAGGTATTGGTTTGGGTGTAGTCGCTTGTGCAGCTACTCGAATCACTGAAAATATGTTGATGGCTTCAAGTCGTGCATTGGCTGATTGCTCTCCTTTATTAGCAGATGCTCAAGCAGACTTATTACCTCCATTAGGTGAGATTCAGGCTGTGTCTAAAGTGATTGCTTTTGAGGTGGCGAAAGCTGCGATTCAGGATGGTGTTGCGGTAACGATCAGTGATGATTTGTTGCAACAAAAAATAGAAGAATCTTTCTGGCAACCTGAATATCGTCGATATAAACGAATCCCGTTTTAAATAAAAAGGAGCGTTACGCCACTACTGTCCCATAGTTTGCTTTAAATAAAAAAA
>NZ_JADKPY010000030.1:0-5396 GCF_015351505.1 Acinetobacter sp. SK-43 | reverse complement strand
ATCTTAATAAGAGTCCATGGTAAACAATCATTCCACAAATAGAACAATATGTCGCAATTAAAGACTATTTATAACCATTATGAATCGATATTATTACTATCAAGCAAAACATAAGAATTAGGAGATGAAAGATGAATGCTTATCTACATCGTAGTGAAAATCGCGGTCATGTAAAAGCTGGCTGGTTAGATACTTACCATAGTTTCTCATTTGGTAGCTGGTACAATCCGAAATACATGGGTGTGAGTGCATTACGTGTAATTAATGACGATACGATTGCAGCACATAATGGTTTTGGTACGCATCCGCATGACAATATGGAAATTCTAACCTGTGTACTAGATGGCACCATTTCTCATAAAGATAGTATGGGTAATGAAGGTCAAATTAATGCAGGTGAATGGCAATTAATGAGTGCGGGTACAGGTGTAACCCATAGTGAAATGAATAAGCATGATAAAGCAGTACATCTATTACAGATTTGGATTCAACCAAATGTTCAAGATGCTGCACCGACTTATCAGCAAATTCAGCTCAACCCAAAGGATCATCCTAACCAATGGCATCTAATCGCAGGCGATGAATCTGCACCAATGTTGATTCGTCAAAATGCTGAAGTAAAAACAGCTGTACTTGAGAAAGATCAACAATTAGAAATCACAGCAACGAAAAAAGTGAACTATGTTCACGTGGTTTCTGGTGAAGTTATGATTGCTGATCATCATGTAAAAGCTGGCGATGCTTTACTGTTTGATGAGAGTGCAACAATCAAGGGTCTTGAAGATGCCCAAATGATTTGGTTTGACCTACCATAAGTCGAAGTTTAACTCGTATCTCTCCCTCTGAGGTACGAGTTTTTTTAATCATGGTTATTACTATCACAACTGTTAGAATCCGAATTTGATTCATCACTAGAACGACATTCATCAGAATGCCGATCGTCACGTTCCAAATATGAATTAGATGCGGAAGTTGTTGAAGAATATGAATGACTATAATCAGCATTATCCTGTATAGACTTAACTTTCTTCGCTAATAAGATTAAGAAAACCAAACCAATTGTAAAGACTAAAATAATCAATATCAGCACCACAATCCCCTATTGCTACTCTAATTTTTGTTCCCCAATATAACTTAGATTTTCTTTTAAAAATTGGCATTAAAAAAGCCCGATTAACGGGCTTTTCTACAACCTTGAACATTTTTAAAAACAATCAAAATTGTTTCGTTCGTTGTTAGCTGTGTATTCAGGTTGTCATATCTTTGTTCATTTAGGAAAGATTTCTCTTTAATCCTAAATAGTATATGACTCCCTTATTGATTAAATTATCACCAATACTAATCTCGGTCAAGTAGCATTAAATTACAAAATCTAGGGTTAAATGCTTTGCAATTTTAACTAAGCTTAATCATAGTTATTTTTCAATTAATAGATTAAATAGCATGTTCTTTAAATCTATAAGATATTTTATCTTTTTTATATTAAATACAAACCATTCATTCTGATATGTCTCTCATATTTACGTTGCCACGTTAGAAATTCATTTTGCTTCCTTTCGGTATAAAAGACAGCATGGTGGTGGTTTGACACATATTTACTAGTTTAACTTCTATCGATAAACTCTAGATATCCTCTACCTTGACACTGTTTACCTTTGAAACTACCACCCCACTTGTAGGAACTGACAAATCCTGCTGCCAGACCATAGCAATATGGTGTATCCACTTCAGCATAAATCTCCAAGATCTGCTGTTCATTATGATAAGCAATCCATTTAAATGTTTCTGGTACATTCATACTATATCCATCAGGTGTAATCTGTGGTTCAGCTTTATTTTTCAAAACCTCAAATAAAACATCACCATTAAATTGAACAGATGTACCATCGATATGACGATAATAAACAGCGGTTAAGATTGGTTGATCTTCATAACATATGAATGCTAGCAACAAATGTTGGCATTCATCTAAATTAATAACTTGGTAACTGAATATCTTTACCGGAAGTTGAATATGATTAACAAGCAACTTGTTTTTTAGCATTGATGTTGCAACAGCCTTCCACGACTCCAATGTACACAGACCTTTTAATTCAACCGTTTCACCTTTGTGAATCATTTTGCCTTCATATTGCATCAAAACACTGAAATGCTTATACAACGAACTGTAAGCAAACCATGTTACAGCCTTTGTGGGCTTCAGCTCTATTTCAAGCTTGAGATCATCCCTATTTGTGATGAGAAGATACCCATTTGGGGATTCTTTCAATACAGTTTCATTCTTAAAATTGACTGAGAAAGGATCTTTGCTGAATTCAATATCATCATGAACAGAATAAACTCTATAAGCCTCATCCGTCGTTGATAAAGCTGTGCCATGAACAAGAGAGGCTGTGTCTCCTTTACCTCTTTGAGATAATTGATATTCAGAGTCAGTTATTGGAAAACCAACATAACCGAGAACTGATGCCCAAGATAAATATCGATATGGTTCAGGTAGATCAGGAATCATTACGCCATATTGAGTACTACCATAACGTCTAAATTCAGTATGTGGACTTAAATCGTAATCTTTAGGCAATAACTCTTGCCGATCCGATGTTACGGCACCGAGCAAATCACCAGATATCTTTGCTATCTTTTGATTAATCTTATCTTTAAATACCTTATTTTTTGATTGACTTGAAACTGGCATAAATGAATAACCTTAAATTAGTAGATATCAAAAAAAGTTCCATATTAGAACTTGGTTTTTTCTAATTGAACGTTAATACAGGTCATCACACTATTTTTTGATGCCATCAAAATTTCTCTTTTTAATTTTTTAGCTACATCTAAAAATGACGGATCACTACCTACAAGGGCATGAAGAATCGAAGCCGCAACGTGTCAGTTTTAGGTGATTTTTTAAGTTCAAAATACGGCGATTTATTGTACTTATTCACATTAAAACCGAACGGAGTCCCCCAAAAATACTCCGAAAATAAAAAAGCCCACTTTTGAGTGGGCTTTAATATACTGATTTAACAGTGAATTTTGGTAGGTATATCCAATACCAAATTAAATTTCAATATATTGATTTATATCACTATTATTATAATTTAAATACAAAGTGTACATATCAGTGTACAAATTATTCCAGCTTACGATACCAGCTCATACCTATTCTTTACCATCATTTATTCTGTAATGCTCATGTCATTCCTATCACTTATCGTTGTGACCGCTAAGGCGAATGACTAGAGTTATCTAGCGTTTAGCTGCTGATTGCTCAACATAAGATAAATTTCAAGGAATTAGATATAATGGCGTTAGCCTTCCAGGGGTAAATTATTATGGAAGAAATACAGGGGAAAATTTTGAGCGATATTATTTATAAAACTACAATCAAAACTGGTTCAAGAATTTGTGGTTATTACAAATTTAAAGATGTATTTCAATTTTTGGAAAGCGATACACCATCTGATTTAAAGAATAAATTCATGGATATTGAGTTTAATAATAAATATTGCAATCCAGATATTTATTTAGAAAAAAATACATCTGATATCGTAAAAGCGAGAAGAAATAACAATAGTCATATTAATTTTCTTAATGAAATAGTTGCATTAATTACTCTTTCTACGAACCAACCCTGTAATCTAATCATTGGTGAACATGAGATTTTCCCTTCAAATTTCATAAAATCTGATACTTTTACTGACAATTCAACTAAATTTGAAATAAGAAAAGTACCTAATAGAATTTCATTTAGGCAAAACTCAACAATGTCTTTCATCGAAATCCAAGATACTGCTTTTAGTTATTTTGAGAATTACTTCAAACTCGATAATAATGCCAGAAAAGCATACAGCACATCCATAATTCTTTTTAATAAAATGCGACAAATCATGCTCATTAGCTCAAGCATGTCTGTAGTGGGCTTCATAAGTTGTATAGAAAGCCTCATAGCCTTTGAGGATAGTAAAAGCGAGAATAAACCTGAAAAATGTAAAACCTGTAACGCTCTATTATATTCCATTGCCAAAAAATTTAAGGCTTTCATGGAAAAATATTCTGAATTTGATACTGAAAATACTAATAAGTTACTTAATGAGTTTTACAGCAGAAGAAGCACTATTACACACACAGGTAATTTATTTTATATGGATAGAGTCTTAACAGATTTCCCAATGTCAGAGTATCGTAAAGAATTTCTTGAAATTGAATCACATGTGCGAATTGCTTTATACAATTATTTATTAAATTATGATTTTGGACCTTAACACGTAACCACCTTAATTTTTGGTGATGTTCTGAAATAGCCCTTGTCTTGCAGAAGAATTGATATAAAATGTCTTCGCTCACAAGGAAACTAATAGTGATGCAGCAGATCTTCAGGTCTGCTCACGGTTCTGTATAAAAGGACACCAATACAACATCTAAAATAAAATCCGTTTTTAAGGATAATAAGTTGTATTTAAATTTTCTTATCCTAGTGATAGTGGTGACACTAAATATTCTAGGCACAATTGACCCAACTATTGGGTTATGTTGGGCGATCATATCAAGCATCATAGAAATTGTGTTATATTGCAAAAAACTGAATAAAACAGTATAAATTGATTCACTACTGACACTTACCGAAGCTCTGAGTGTTCAGTAATGAATTTTAATATTTAATTATAAATTATCATTAGCTCTCATAATTTCAACACTTTGTAGACCGGTTGAAACCTCCTTCGGAACGGGCGGTGATGCTGGACTCGTATTCTGTTGTACCCCTTACTTAATATTCATAGCCGCTGTTTGATCTGCAATAGGGAAATTAGGGTCATAACCCATTGGGGGTAACCTACCCTTTTCATTACCTGACTTAGCAACAAGTGCAATCAGCAGAATATATAACTTGCATTGAGCGTACATCAATCTCTTTAACAATCAACTCTCATCAAGTTATTTATATAGACTACATACTTCATTTAGAATTTAAACAAATATCTATTCTCACTTAAAAAAGTAGAGCAATAAAGAATGAAAAAGAAATACATCGTTGTACTTGAAGGCGACTCCCCTCCCGAACTTTACTTGGGCGATGAAATAGCTGGTTGCAAGATCATTGAGTTAAAATCTGAAGAATTACCAAGAAGAGTTGACGTTGCTTGGTTATTAGAAAGATACCCAATATCCAGAAAGTCACTTATAGACCATCTCCGTATTTTTAATAAAGGAAATGATGGCAAGCATCATTATGATCCAAATGAAGTCCTCCCTATTTTGGATAACTTACACTTTTTAAAAGAACGAAGGAATTCTCGACGGAAGAATTGAGTTTATGAAGCCCTCTTGATCATTTACGATCCAGTAACCCTATAACTGGAAAAATCCCATGACTACCGAGATAAAGTTTGTTCTTA
>NZ_JADKPY010000029.1:0-31194 GCF_015351505.1 Acinetobacter sp. SK-43 | reverse complement strand
GGCTTTAGCCATGATGATCTTCCTTTATAAACTGCTCATGAGGGTCGCTCATGAGCGCTTGGTTTTTAACTAAATTTTAGTTGGGTAATATAGTAATCGAAAGATTACTCGTCGTCACCTTTTTTACCGCCAGCTTGGAACTTAGCGATGATGCCTTCAGCCACGTTACGTGGAGTTTCAGCGTACTTAGCGAATTCCATAGAATAAGTAGCACGACCTTGAGACATAGAACGCATTTGAGTAGCGTAACCAAACATCTCAGCTAATGGAACTTCTGCTTTAATTGCTTTTGTTCCACCAGGAAGATCGTCCATACCTTGAACCATACCACGACGACGGTTTAAGTCACCCATGATATCGCCCATGTAGTCTTCTGGAGTTTCTACTTCAACTTTCATGATAGGTTCAAGAAGAATTGGATCTGCTTTCATGAAACCATCACGGAACGCATAAGAACCAGCCATTTTGAACGATAATTCATCAGAGTCGACATCATGGTAAGAACCGTCAAAAAGAACAGCTTTAACGCCTACAACTGGGTAACCAGCCAAGACACCATTCTTCATACGTTCTTGAATACCTTTATCAACTGCACCGAAGAATTCTTTTGGTACTACACCACCAACAACTTCTTCAGCGAATTCGTATTCTTTACCAGCAGCTTCAACATCAAGTGGCTCTAAACGAACATATACATGACCGAATTTACCTTTACCACCTGTTTGACGTACGAATTTACCTTCCTGCTCAACAGTTTTCTTAATCGTTTCACGATAAGCAACCATTGGTTTACCGATATTCGCTTCAACACCGAACTCACGTTTCATACGGTCAACGATGATGTCAAGGTGAAGCTCACCCATACCAGCAATAATGGTTTGACCAGATTCTTCGTCAGTACGTACACGGAATGATGGATCTTCTTTCGCCAAACGACCTAAAGCAATTGACATTTTTTCTTGGTCAGCTTTAGTTTTTGGTTCAACAGCCAATGAAATTACTGGCTCAGGGAATTCCATACGCTCAAGTGTAATGATGTTTTTCTCATCACATAATGTATCACCAGTTGTAACGTCTTTAAGACCTACACACGCTGCGATATCACCTGCACGGATTTCATCAAGATCTTGACGCTCATTCGCATGCATTTGCACGATACGACCGATACGTTCACGCTTAGACTTAACTGGGTTATATACTGGGTCACCTTGTTTAAGAACACCAGAATAAACACGTACGAAAGTTAAGTTACCAACGAATTTGTCGTTCATGATTTTGAACGCAAGCGCAGAGAACGGAGCTTCGTCAGATGCTTCACGAGATGCTTTAGTTTCAGCTTTATCGTCAAGGATACCTTCGATCGCTTTAACTTCTGTTGGCGATGGTAAGAATTCAATCACAGCATCCAACATACGTTGAACACCTTTGTTTTTGAACGCTGAACCACAAAGCATCACTTGGATTTCAGATGCTAATGTACGAGCACGTAAACCTGCAACGATGTCTTCTTTAGAAAGATCACCCTCTTCAAGGTACTTGTCCATTAACTCTTCAGAAGCTTCAGCAGCCGCTTCAACCATGTTAGTACGCCATTCGTTAGCAGTATCAACTAGGTCAGCAGGAATCTCACCATATTCAAACTTCATACCTTGAGATGGTTCATCCCAAATGATCGCTTTCATTTCGATAAGATCTACAACACCTGCAAATGTATCTTCTGCACCGATTGGTACAACGATAGGTACAGGGTTACCGCCTAAACGAGTTTTAACTTGCTCTACAGCACGGAAGAAGTTTGCACCAGTACGGTCCATCTTGTTCACGAATGCTAAACGAGGCACTTTATATTTGTTAGCTTGACGCCATACAGTTTCAGACTGAGGTTGAACACCACCAACAGCACAGTAAACCATGCACGCACCATCAAGAACACGCATAGAACGCTCAACTTCAATTGTGAAGTCAACGTGTCCCGGTGTATCAATTACGTTGATACGGTGTTGTTCGAATTGGTTGCCCATACCAGACCAGAAACAAGTCGTAGCAGCAGAAGTAATGGTAATACCACGCTCTTGCTCTTGTTCCATCCAGTCCATTGTTGCTGCACCGTCGTGTACTTCACCAATTTTGTGAGATACACCTGTGTAGAACAAGATACGTTCAGTTGTAGTTGTTTTACCTGCGTCAATGTGCGCAGAAATACCAATGTTACGGTAACGAGTAATCGGGGTTTGGCGAGCCATGATGTCTTACATTCCTAAATGTTATCTTTAAAACAGGACGCATCAATTAAATTGATGCGCACGAATATCCAAGCAGGCAACTTAAATACCCGCAAAGCTCCCACTTTGATAAAGAGCGATGTTGAATCGAGCTGCTGTACGCATGAATATTCTCCTGATTAGGGACTGTTTTATCCGTTTAGAAACGGTAGTGAGAGAAGGCTTTGTTGGCTTCAGCCATACGATGCACGTCTTCACGTTTTTTGATCGCTGCACCTTTACCTTCAGCTGCATCAAGCAACTCACCAGCAAGACGTAAAGCCATCGTTTTTTCAGAACGCTTAGCAGCAGCATCTACTAACCAACGCATTGCTAAGGCAGTACGACGGGATGGGCGTACTTCCATAGGTACTTGATAAGTAGCACCACCAACACGGCGTGCTTTTACTTCGACCATAGGACGAACTTTTTCAAGAGTAGTCTCGAAAAATTCAACTGGGTCTACTTTGTTTTTTTCTTGAACACGCTCTAAAGCACCGTAAACGATACCTTCAGCTACAGATTTTTTACCATCTTGCATTACGTGGTTCATGAATTTAGCGATTGTTTGGCTGCTAAATTTTGGATCTGGAAGGATCTCACGAGCAGCGACTACGCGACGTCTTGGCATTTTAATACACCTAATATTATGACACTTCAGGATGATCCAGCAGTTTGTACAAGTGCCATGTACGCTACGCTGGCCTTACTATACGTCGCTTGAATTACAAATCTATGAAGAATTCAAACAAGCGAAACGCTAAAGGGTTGTTTGGGCTGGTTGCCTAGAATTACTTCTTAGGACGTTTAGCACCGTATTTAGAACGTGACTGGTTACGATCTTTCACGCCAGCACAGTCTAAAGAACCACGAACGGTATGGTAACGTACACCTGGTAAGTCTTTAACACGACCACCACGGATTAGAACAACACTGTGCTCTTGTAAGTTATGACCTTCACCACCGATATAGCTTGATACTTCAAAACCAGAAGTTAAGCGAACACGGCAAACCTTACGCATTGCTGAGTTAGGTTTTTTAGGAGTAGTCGTATATACACGTGTACATACACCACGACGTTGTGGACAAGCCTTCAACGCAGGAACTTTTGATTTTTCAATCAAAGTTGTACGACCCTTACGGATCAACTGATTTGTTGTTGCCATTTGGCAATTCTCCCGTTATTAAACAACCTTAAAAAGAAAAGCACCTCTTTTTAAGGGCACACAATTGTAAGTCAAGAAGTAAAAATGGTCAACATTGCAGGCTAAAGCAAGTGTCGACCATTTCTAGATTTTTGTTAACTTTTAGATGCTTTTATACATCACATATATATTAGCTATGCTTTGTTGATGCAGGCTCAATATCTATTGCCTTTTGTTCGGATAACTGTTCCGTCTCATCAGCCAAGGTGTCATCACCATCTGTCGCTTTAATCGCTGGTTTTTGTTGAGAATATTCATGTTCTGTTACATGTTGTTCAGCAAGCTTCTGAATACCCTCTTCAACTTTTTCATCTTTTGTTGAATTTTCTATGAGCTCATCTTTTATCTGAACAGCCACATGAGTGATAACATCATTTTTTAGATTTTCGGCTGGAGCTATTTTACTTGCGACATCAAGTTCTGTTGCCTGTAAAAGTTTTGGACTTGCTTTTCTTAATAATGCTTCAGCTTTGTAATACGCCTCTAATGGAGAAATCTTTTCATTAGGATGCTCATTTATATAGAATCGCGCCGCACCAAATACTGATTGTGATTTATGCCCCACATCTTCTAGAAGTTTCCAGCTATAAAAACCACCGACAACTGCACCCGCGATCGGTGTTAGTTTCCCAATCACTGAAGCTTGTGGAATATGATTTAACCACCCCCACTTAAATTGCCCATCAGCATCAACCAACCACTTCTTCAACAATTCAACATCATTATTAGAGCCTAATAACTGTTGGAAATGTTGTAAATCATGCGTGTCTAACATTGATTGTAAAGCTTTTAAAGCAAGTAATAATGTTTGTTTTTCTGCGACTAGACCTAAATCAATTTCTTTAAAAATAAAGGCCACGATATCTTGATCAACCTCTTCAGATAAATCGAAACCATGAGAGCGACCAGTTTGGTAAATCGTGCGTAATGCCAAAACGATCGAAGCAGGTATATCGATTGCAGCACCCCAAACTCCAGTAGCACCAGTAATTAATCCCTGAGCAGCTGCAAGTAATTTATTTTGCTCAATGAGTGCCTGACTTAAACGTTGCGAGCGCCCAGTATCCTGTGTCAACTCAGCAAGATCTTTAACTCCTGCTTCTTCTTGAATCTTTTCAGTCAAAGAACTATTTGAACTAAATTCATTCAACCATTGAAATAAATAATCTGAAACTTTTTCACCTAAATCAGGTGAAACAAAAGTCGCCACATTATTTACCTTCGTATAATGCTTACCTAGCAATTGATGTGACAATTTAGGAAGTTGTTGACGCAGCATCTGTTGAGGGCTTTCATATTTCTCCACTTCAAATGGACTTTTGAAACGCGCATTTCCTTCAACAATATTAGATGAATTGGAAAGTTTCGCACCAGATGTTATCGGGGCAACTTGAAGTTTTTGCAATTCAGAGCTGAGCTTTTTAGCCACTCCAAATGCTTGGGCAAATAAACCTGAAGTTTGCTTATTTTTAGAATTTGTCATCAAGTACCTCTATTCTTTAATCTGTGCATTTCTAGGTAAATACTAGGTTGAATACAGATTTATCTCAACTTGAATCTGTATAATTTCATTAGCTTTCACCTTAAGTCGTTCTAAACTTACTAATCTTTACATAACTGAAAATAGACATAATATTTGCCATAAGAAATAAAAAACCTTTCTGCTATCATGGTGTCATTCACTCATGAGCCGATTTGATCGTTATTTTCTCCTGATTTTAACTATAGCGATGTTGTACAAGGCTTAGTATTACCATAAAAGGGAACTGTAAATGAAACGTGTTGTAATCACTGGTATGGGCATCAACTCATGTATCGGTAACTCTTTGGAAGAGGTTACTCATTCTCTAAAAAATGGAATCTCTGGGACACGTTTTAACCCAACTTATGCTGAACTTAATTTCAAAAGTCATGTGAGCGCAGCAGCTGTTCAAGATTTTGATGGCATTGATCGTAAATTGAAACGCTTCATGGGCGTGTGTGCGATGTATGCTTACAATGCCGCTATTGCAGCCATTGAACATGCAGGTCTCAAACAAGAAGACCTAGCTAACAACCCAAGATACGGTATTGCTGGTGGTAGTGGCGGTAACTCAACTGCTTCTGTTGCAGAGATGGTTAAATTACTGGAAGAAAAAGGTGCACGTAAAATTGGACCTTTCTTTGTTCCACGCAACATGAGTAATACGATTACTGCAAACGTTGGTGTTGCATTAAAACTACAAGGTATTGCTCACTCTATTACTAGTGCATGTGCAACTTCTGCTGATGCAATTGGTTATGCTTACAACCTGATTCAATTAGGTAAACAAGATTTAATGCTTGCTGGTGGTGGTGAAGAAGATCACTGGTCTCAAAGCTTACTTTTTGATGCTATGGGTGCATTGTGTTCTAAATATAACGATACACCAGAAACAGCATCTCGTCCTTATTCAGCTGACCGTGACGGTTTCGTGATCGCGGGTGGTGGTGGCTTTGTGGTTCTTGAATCACTTGAGCATGCTCAAGCACGCGGTGCGAACATTTTGGCAGAAGTAGTCGCTTATGCTGCCAACAGTGACGGTGCAGATATGGTTGCTCCATCTGGGGAAGGTGCTACGCGTTGTATCCTCATGGCACTTGATGAAGCAAAACAACATGGCATTGAACAAATCGATTATGTCAATACTCACGGGACTTCAACACCTGCAGGTGACGTAACCGAATTAAAAGCAATGGAACGTGCTTTTGGCGAAGGTAATGTACCTGCACTAAGCTCAACCAAATCAATGACTGGCCACAGTTTGGGTGCAGCAGGTGTACAGGAAGCAATCTACTCTGTACTAATGATGCAAAATGACTTCATCGCACCGAACATCAACGTTACAGAACTAGATGAAGGCGCGAAAGGTTTCGATATTATACTTGAAAAACGTGATGCAAAACTGAATACTGTCATGAGTAACAGTTTTGGCTTTGGCGGTGTTAACGCTTGCCTTATTTTCAAGAAGTGGGATGCATAATCCCACATAGGATTATCGATGGATGCACCTTCTGATGCTTTCTTGTGGGTAAAAGCATTACATATTATTGCTGTGGTGTGTTGGTTCGCTGCGTTGTTCTATCTACCACGGCTTTATGTTTATCATGCGATGAGTGAGGATGCTGTAAGTCATCAACGCTTTGAAGTAATGGAACGTAAGTTATATCGTGGCATCATGTGGCCATCAATGATTGCCACGCTTGTGACTGCCCATTTCCTTGTGGATTGGGGTGATGCCACTCGCCATTATCATGAAGCCTTATGGTTTTATCTTAAAGTGGCTTTAGTCGGACTCCTAGTCATTTACCATCTTGTATGTGGCTATTACCGAAAGAAACTCATCGGGAATGCACATTATAAATCTCATAAGTTTTGGCGCTTCTTTAATGAAATGCCAACAGTGATTTTATTTGCAGTTGTCATTCTCGTTGTTGTAAAGCCTCAGTTTTAACTGGGGCTTTTTTTATTTGAATTGAGGTCATATTTTTAATCAAATACAATTATAGAACTCAAATGAACAAACTTCTAAAGCATCGTATTGAATGGTTAAGATCTCGACTGATCTCTGAACTGATTTCCTTCCTCAACATACAAGAATTTGAATATCGTGGCTTAACTAATGGTGAAATTGCGATTGCTCAATCTGTATTTGGCGAACTTATTCATTATTCAGAAGTAAAAATTTTCAATATCCCCTATCTACCTTGGCAACCTGAAAACATATTTATAGCGCCAAATGGCAACCTGTACGTTCATCAAAAATATTTTAGTAAAGATTACTCAAAATGTTCAATCGGATTGCAAAGTCTCTTCATTCATGAACTTGCACATATTCTGCAGTTTCAGCAAAACACAAATGTGATTGTAAAAGGTGCAATATTGCAACTTGGTTATTATCTAAGTTTTAAACAATACAACCCTTACCGGTATCAATTTATAGTTGGAAAGAAATTCAATGAATATAACATTGAACAGCAAGGTGACATCGCACGTGATATTTTTCTAAAAAAAGTTCCAAATATTATTCTTCAGAAATAAAAAAAGCCCTGTCGTTTATTTACAGGGCTTTTCAGCTTGAAACATCATTAGCAATTCTATGCTGCTGTGTTTTTACTGCTCTCTGAGCTAAGTTCATGACTATCATCCATTTCAGTCGTAAAATCTACACGCATCGCATCTTTAACAATTGTACCGATACGTCCCACACCAATTGCCAATCCAAAAGCAATTACTGGATATAAGATTGTTGGAATCACCATAACTTATTACCTCTCATCAAAAGTTTAATTAATCAAACTTACTCTGACTCTTGTACTTGCTCTTGGAACATTAAAGTACCAATACGACCAACTACAACAGCTAAACCAAACGCAATTACTGGAAAAAATACAACTGACATAATCATTACCTCTCTTAACAGACCATTATTTATAAAACTATTTATTTATCATCTTGGTTTAACAAGATAGTTCCCACACGACCTACTGCGATAGCAGAACAAGACGCAACAACTAAAACTAAAAGTACTGACATTTCTATTTCCTCTTCTTATATGCGAAATGCATATTTTTACTGTTACATCTAGTGTACAGATGTTCACATTAATTAGGATAATAGCAGTGCACATTTGTACACTCAAGTGTAGCAAAAGAATTCCCGACGAACGGTCAAAAAAGAATCATTTCAATAAAATTATGTTTTTGATAGATTTAAATTTTACGAAAACTCTAATTTTTTGTATTTTTTATCCCATTACCGAAATAATCGAAAAAAGAGTGTTTCTATTCATGTCATTGAACTGTCATTTCGGTATGCGAAAGTGACACGAAAAAAAAGAATAAATGACAATACTAAGTTTATTCATAGTCATGCACCATCACTACGCAACCATTTAAAAATGTTGCTCTTTAAAACAGAAAAACTTGTTATTTTTACGCAGAAAAATGTGCAATTAGTATATATTAGACACCTTGTCATTTTTCTTTAAGATATAGAATGTTTGGCGCTATGATATACAACGTTCTTTAAAATTATACTTACACAAATCAAGAACTTGTATATCAACACATGTTAAGACTCAGGATTAAGTTTGAATGAAAAATTTTAAAATTGCCCTTGCCCAGTTCTCTCCGCATATTGGCAATATTGACGCAAATACTCAAAAGATGGTTGAGCAAGCAAATTTAGCAAAACAGCAGCAAGCTGATTTAATCATCTTTCCAGAATTATCAACAATCGGATATCCAGCTGAAGATTTATTGATTCGACCTAATTTAAGCAAACGCACTCAGAAAGCATTTGCACAATTAAGTGAAGTCAAAGATATCGTCATGGTATTTGGTTTTGTTCATCAAACCGAAGATGGCTACCGCTATAACTCAGCAGCCGTGATGAAAGATGGACAAGTTTTAGGGATTTATAATAAGCATAACTTGCCAAATTATGGTGTTTTTGATGAAAAACGCTACTTCCAAGAAGGTCATCAGCATCTAATTTTTGAATATTTAGGTCATAAATTTGGTGTACTTATTTGTGAAGATGTTTGGTCACTGAATACTGTTAAGCAATTAAGCCAGCTCAATGTAGAAACAGCATTAGTTCTTAATGCTTCACCTTACGAAGTAGGTAAACCGCAACATCGTATCCAAACTTTAAATGAGTTAGCTAAACAGTTAAATCTCAATCTAGTTTATGTTAACCAAGTAGGTGGTCAAGATGATCTAATTTTTGATGGTTCAAGTTTTGTAACCAACAAAAATGGAGAAATCGCACTACAAGCTCCAAGTTTCCAAGAATCAATTTATTTTGTTGAATATGATGCAGAGCAAAAAGAATTCAAAAAAACTGAATCAGCTCCTGCACTTGAGACCTTTGCTGAAATTTATCAAGCACTCGTAATGGCAACTCGTGATTACGTTCAACGTTCAGGCTTCCCAGGTGTCATTTTAGGTTTATCTGGTGGTATTGATTCTGCATTAACACTTGCAATCGCAGTGGATGCGATCGGTGCAGATAAAGTTCAAGCAGTGATGATGCCATATACATACACGTCACAAATGAGTGTGGAAGATGCGACCGAGCAAGCTCGTCGTATGGGCGTAACTTTTGGTATCGCTGAGATCCATCCTATTGTAAATAGCTTTATGCAAACGCTTTATCCATTCTTTGGAAACACACCAGCTGATGCAACCGAAGAAAACTTACAAGCACGTACTCGCGGTACGCTATTGATGGGCTTATCTAATAAGTTTGGTAATCTCGTATTATCGACTGGTAACAAATCTGAAATATCAGTTGGTTACTGCACCCTTTATGGCGATATGGTTGGTGGTTTTTCTGTATTGAAAGATGTCTACAAAACCATCGTATTTGAATTAGCAAAATATCGTAATACTTTAAGTGAAACCCCTGTAATTCCAGAGCGTGTGATCAGCCGCCCCCCTTCTGCCGAGTTACGCCCTGATCAAACTGACCAAGACTCTTTACCAGCTTACGATGTACTTGATGCGATACTTTATGCATACATCGAAGAAGATCAAAGCCAAGCAGATATTATTGCGAGAGGATTTGATGCTGAAGTGGTAGAAAAAGTGATTCGATTGGTTGATCGCAACGAATACAAACGTCGTCAAGGTGCAATCGGACCACGCATCAGCTCACGTGCTTTTAGCCGTGAACGACGTTACCCTATCGTCAACGGATGGACAACGAATGACTGAAAAAATTGTTTCTGAAAAGTCACAATTACTTGCTCAAGCACTTATGCTTGAGCAAGTGGCCTTTTATAAAAACCAACTCACGACACAACTCTCACCCGAGTTTTTCCAACAGTTTATTCAGCTTTTTTTACAACATGCTCCGAATATAAAACTGAAAGAAGTTGTAGAGCTTGATCAAATTCAAGCTGTAGTTAAACGCTATGCTTTTGAAATGCAATTAGGTGCTGGACTATTAGAATTCATTGGAGAAATTGCCCAACGTCTTCATGTTTTTTCCCTGCAATCCTCAGCACAACTCCAAGATGTATTCTCAGATCATCAATTTGAAATGTGGCTATCTAAAATCTTAGAATTAGATAATATTCGACAATATTTGAATAAATTTCTAAAAGAAAGCCCATCCATTGAGCAGCTCTGCTTATATATAGCAACCTCTACACTACAAAATAAATTACCCAAACTATTTGCTACAGCTGATGAAGAAAAAGCTCAAGATAGTAAATATGAATGGCAGCAGAAATTAAAAACTTTTTCCTATCGCCAACAACAACGTATTGAGCAAAAAATAGAAGAAAGTATTGCACGCTTTATTCAAGAACAACTTGTTGATTTGAGTCTATTATCAAATGATGATCTAGAAAGTTTGGCACGCAATATATGGGACGATAATAAATCTAAACCACTCTCTGAATACACTAAGCAAGTCACTCCTCTAGATGTAGAAGAGTTCTTTGTGATGATCTATGAGTATTGGAAAGAATTACGCCAGTCTTCATTTTTGCAAGATCTGATTCTCTATGGCGTTAAAGTTTTCTATGATTTTTATAAAGATGAAAGCCTACAAGATGTTTTCATAGCTATTGGCTTGGAAGAAAGCGATCTACGCAATGAGGCAGTTCGTTTTTATCCAAAAGTTGTTAAAGCCTTAGATGAACATAATGTGTTAGAACCCATTATTCACATGGTTTTAAAACCTTTCTACGACAACCCTCAGACCCTACAAGTTATCGAAAAACATCTCTAATCTAGCTCAAGTCAGCGCTGAGTAGAAAAGAACTATAGATAAAAAGAAACCACGCAGGAGCGTGGTTTTTAAAATGGTGGCTATGACGAGACTTGAACTTGTGACCCCCGCATTATGAGTGCGGTGCTCTAACCAACTGAGCTACATAGCCGTAAACTGTGTGCGCATTATCTAGTGTTCCGCTTAAACGGTCAAGCCTATGACGTTGAAAATACGGAACATATGAACAGTTTTTATTCTTTTAAATCACATTTGATCATTTTTCGGCAATTTCATAAAAATTTAAAGACTTAACTAAACTGTAAAATTAGTTTGTTAAAAAGGTATTTAAAAAATTATAAAAACAATAGACAAAAAGAGACCACGCAGGAGCGTGGTCTATAAAATGGTGGCTATGACGAGACTTGAACTTGTGACCCCCGCATTATGAGTGCGGTGCTCTAACCAACTGAGCTACATAGCCGAAAACTGTGGGCGCATTATCTTAACTTTCGCTACACACGTCAAGCACAATTTTCAAAAAAACTTAGAAGTGGGCCTATAAGCCGGGTTCTGTCGAGGACGATCATTCCTCTAGGCGTACAATCACTCATACGCTCAAGCGACCTACCCGAATCCAGTACGGGCCGTACCTCAGGATTCCTATTTGGTCTTGCTTCTGGTGGGGTTTACCTTGCCGTGAACTGTTACCAGACACGCGGTGCGCTCTTACCGCACCCTTTCACCCTTACCTCACGAATGAGGCGGTCTACTCTCTGCTGCACTTGCCGTCGGCTTTCGCCGCCCAGGCGTTACCTGGCACCCTGCCCTATGAAGCCCGGACTTTCCTCCCCTGCTTCAGTCACGGAGACCTCCACAGCAGCGACCGTCCAGCCCACTTCGAGGCGCATATTATCAAAGTTCAAAGTTAATTGCTTGTATTTTTTTGCGCTGTCAATTTTTTATATTTTTCCATCAGTTGGTCTTGTGACTCAACATGATTGGGATCAAGAGGAATACAATCAACTGGACAAAATAGTTGGCACTGCGGTTTGTCATGATGACCCACGCACTCAGTACAAAGCGCAGGATCAATCTCATAGATTGATTCCCCCATATAAATTGCTTCATTGGGACATACAGGCTCACAGACATCACAATTGATGCATTCATCTGTTATATATAAAGACACGCTACCAACCTTGTTGATGTTTACGCTCAAATGCCTCAACGACGACAGCAGGCACGAACTTGGTTACATCACCCTTTAAACGAGCGATTTCACGAACTAATGTCGATGAAATAAACGAGTATTGCTCTGAAGGCGTTAGAAATACAGACTCAAAATGAGGATCAAGCTGACGATTCATATTGGCTAATTGGAATTCATATTCAAAGTCAGAAATCGCTCTTAGACCACGAAGTACAGCTGTAGCACGTTGTTCACGGAAAAAGTTAACCAACAAGCCATCAAATCCTACAAACTCAACATTGGTTAAATGACTTAATGATGCTTTGGCTAACTCAACACGCTCTTCTAAACTAAACACAGGATTTTTATGATGACCAATTGCAATTGCAACAACTACTTCATCAAACATTTTTGATGCTCTTGCAACTAAATCAACATGTCCATTGGTAATCGGATCAAAGGTCCCTGGATAAATCACACGTGTTTTAGACATGCGTTGTACTCTAAGTGAATGAGATAAGGCATGTATTTTAACAAAAGTTCGCAATAAACGCGAAATTCCTAAACAATGGAAAAAGGTTACGTTTTACGGCACAATAGATGCAATTGTGGAAGTTTGAATTATGGCGCAAGCAACAGTTGTAAAAAAACATAATGGTGGCACGATTGCTCAGAATAAAAGAGCGCGTCACGATTACTTTATCGAAGAAAAATTTGAAGCAGGCATGTCACTTCAGGGTTGGGAAGTAAAATCCTTACGTGCTGGACGTATGACCTTGTCTGAAAGTTATGTCATTTTTAAAAATGGTGAAGCCTTTTTATTTGGTTCACAGATTCAGCCTTTATTGTCTGCATCAACCCATGTCGTACCTGAATCGACACGTACACGAAAGTTATTATTATCTCGTCGTGAACTAGAAAAGTTACTAGGTGCTGTGAACCAAAAAGGTTATTCATGTGTTCCTTTAGCCTGCTATTGGAAAGGTCACTTGGTTAAGCTCGAAATTGCGTTGGTCAAAGGTAAGCAATTACATGACAAACGTGCTACGGAAAAAGACCGTGATTGGCAGCGTGATAAAGCACGTATGTTGCATAAATAATAAAAAAAACCTCCAAGGATATTGGAGGTTTTTTTATAGGTATCAGATGTTGATCTGTTTTAATCGTAATTCTGCTAAATATTTGCCAAATTTACGTGCGGTTTCTAAATCACCTTCTGGTGGCGTTACTTCGACGCTTGCATTATCTGACTGAGTCATTAAACCTAAAAAACTGGACATACGGTTAATATCTGATGGACTTCGTCCTGTTGGCATAAACGGTAAACCCGCCCATAACATGCCATGCTGCATCGCAAACAGATTGATCTGTTGCAACACCGCCAATTTATCACCGCTTAATCCACCACCATTGGTAAAGCCCGCAGCTATTTTGCCTTGCCAAGTTCGCGCCAGCCATCGCTTAGACGAGTCTTCCATGAATTGCTTGAGCGCAGAAGTCAGACTACCCATATAAGTTGGGCAACCCATTACGATCACATCAGCTTGATCGATTAAATCCCACTGTGGAGCAGCAACAGAAATGAGATGCACTTCTGCCCCTCCCTGTTCCGCACCTTGAGCAATATGTTGAGCAACTTTTGCAGTATGTCCATAAGGACTATGAAAAATTACACAAACTTGAACTTTAGGAGTTTCTTGATCAATGAAAGACATGGAAAATTTAAAAACCAATGAATTGAATCAAGTTTAACATTTTTCATCACAACTAAGCGAATCAACTGCTTATTGAATTAAAATTATTGCATAAACACAAATGTTGCCATACGTCCTGTTTTAGAATCTCGACGATAAGAAAAATAATCTGTTGTTTGTTGGAATGAACATTGATTGCCACCCAAAACATTCTGCACACCTAAGCGATTTAAAATAAATCGAGCGATTGCATATAAATCAGCTAAATATTTACCCTCAGTCTGTCCTGAGATAAATGCAAATTCCAGTTCAGTATATTTTTCACAGAATGCAGCTTTCACCTCTGCCCCGACCTCAAAGCAAGGTTGACTAATCGCAGCTCCTAACCACGCCCATTCTGGCTGTGATTGCATCTGAGCGACGGTATTTTCAATGATACCATTCGCCAAACCTCTCCAGCCTGCATGTAGATTAGCAACCTCTGTACCCTCAGCATTTCCTAAAACAACTGGTAAACAATCCGCTGTCATCATCATGAGTGCATGTCCTGCACGCTGTGTGACTAAGCCATCGCCTTCAGGGGCATTAAATGGAATTTGTTCATTGATAGTTAGACAAATCGTGCTGTGCGTTTGTGTCATCCATGTAATCTTATCAACACCATAATTTGATAGTTGATGAAGCAAAATCATGCGATGTTGCTGAACTCGCTGTGCTTCATCATTAACATGCAATGCTAAATTAAAACCTTTTAGATTTTGATTTGGCGTTGCAATCGCTTGAGGATGCTCAATACACGTTTGACCGACGTAAACACCTTTAGGCAAACCTTGTACAAATTCCATATTTTATTCCAAAGATCGTTTAATAAGCCTTATTTTCAGTGCGCAATACTTCAACTAATTGCTTAAAGTCTTCAGGCCACGGAGCTTCAAACATCATTTCTTCACCAGTGCGAGGATGAACGAGACCAAGTTTTGCTGCATGCAAGGCTTGACGTTTAAAGCTACGCAACATATCAATCAATGTTTCAGAAGCACCAGCAGGTAAACGCACACGATTTACATAGACTGGATCACCGACTAAACCATATCCTAGATAGCTAAAATGCACGCGGATCTGATGAGTACGTCCTGTTTCTAGTTGCGCTTGAACGCGAGTAAAATCTCTAAATCGTTCTTTCACGTTATAGTGAGTTACCGCTTCTCGACCACCAGGTAGGATCGCCATTTTCACGCGATCGACTGGATGTCTTTTAATCGGCTCATCAATCGTTCCACCAGCGATAATGTTTCCATAAACCACTAGATCATATACACGATAGACTGTTTTTTTAGCGAGTTGTTTACTTAGCGAAAATTGAGCTTCTAGATTTTTGGCAACAACCAATAAACCACTGGTATCTTTATCAATACGATGAACTAAACCAGCTCGAGAAAGTTCTGCAAGTTTTGGCGCATGATAAAGTAATGCATTGACCAATGTTCCCGATGGATTACCAGCACCTGGATGAACGACCATCCCTACTTCTTTATTGATCACGATAATATCATCATCTTCATAGACGACATTGAGTGGTATATTTTCAGGCTGGCTTGTCGTTTGTGCTTCTAACTCAACTTCTAAGGTTAGAAGTTCATTACCTTCACAACGATACTTCGGTTTTACGATGTTACCATTTACCAACAGATGACCATCTTTCATCCACTGTTTAAGTTTTTCTCGCGAAAATTCGCTCCATACCATAGCCGCGACTTGGTCGATACGCTGACCGAGATACTCTTCATCGAGTTGTATTTGCAACGATAAACGTGTTGCAGTTGAGTCAGAATTATGATTATCTGCATCCACAGAATCTTCGAGTAAGAAATCTGTTTCAGAGAAGTTTGAATTGGAAGATTGTGCTGAAGTCATTTGATGATCGGTACAAAAATGGTTTAATAGAACCATTGTAGCTCATTGCCCAGAATAACAGAGGAGTTTTTATGTCGCTACCACGTTATAAAATTACGATGCTTGCACTTTCTTTAGGTGTAGCGTCTGCATTTGTGGGCTGTAGCAGCAATCCAAGTAAAAAAGAAGTGGTTGATAAAGGACCACAATCAAGTGAGCAAGTTTATTTCGAAAAAGCACAAAAGTCTCTTGATCGCAATCAATACACTGATGCGGTTAAATCTCTTGAAGCGTTAGATACCTACTATCCAACAGGACGCTACACGCAACAAGCTCAACTTGAACTTCTCTATGCAAAATTCAAACAGAAAGATTATGAAGGCACGATTGCGCTTGCAGAGCGTTTTATCCGTCTAAATCCACAGCATCCAAATGTTGATTATGCTTATTATGTTCGTGGCGTAGCGAACATGGAAATGAACTACGATAGCTTAATTCGTTACACCTCTTTACAACAGTCACATCGTGATGTGAGCTATGTAAAAGTTGCATACCAGAATTTTGTGGATTTAATTCGCCGTTTTCCAAGCAGTAAATATTCTGTTGATGCAGCTCAACGCATGAAATTTATTGGTCAAGAATTGGCTGAAAGTGAAATGAATGCGGCACGTTTTAATATCCAACGTAAAGCATGGTTGGCTGCAGCTGAGCGCGCACAATGGGTGATTGAGCATTATCCTCAAACACCTCAAACACCTGAAGCTTTAGCGACACTTGCCTACAGCTATCAAAAGCTTGGCGACAATTCGACTGCACAACAGTATATCGAAATTCTAAAACTCAATTATCCAAACCTTGTGAAATCAAACGGTGAAGTAAATCTACGCGCTGCTCGCAAAGAAGGTAGTTGGGTAAATCGTGCTACTTTGGGCTTGTTAGGTCGTGAATCTAAAACAGTTGAAGTGAAAGAAGAAGAAGTTAAATCTGAAGCTCAACAGCGCAGCCTAACCAACCGCCTAAGTTTTGGTTTACTTGATAAATCTGAAACAGAGTCAACCTCTCAACCTGAAGCCGTTGTCACACCAGAAGCACCAGCTGAAAATAATAAGCCTAGTTGGACAAATCGTCTTAGCTTTGGGCTTTTAGATAAACCAGAAGTAACAAACTCATCAGAGGACGATGCTGCAAACTAATTTGCAATCATCTGATACATCAAACAGGCAAGACTCTCCTTGCCTGTTTTTTATTTTATGCAACAATAATTTCTGACATTTTGCTCGGCAAAATATTTCACTTTCTACCTGAATGGTTAAATGCACATGGCGATTCCACAACATACGATTGATCAGATTTTAGATCGAACCGACATTGTCGATTTGATTGGTCAACGTGTGAAGTTAAAAAAGACTGGGCGTACCTATTCTGGCTGTTGTCCCTTCCATCAAGAAAAGTCCCCCTCATTCCACGTTTACCGTGATAAACAGTACTATCACTGCTTCGGTTGCCAGGCAAATGGGAATGCTATTCGTTTTTTAATGGATATTGATGGTCGTAACTTTGTTGATGTAATGAAGGAACTATCTAATAAAACAGGTATCGATTTACCCAAGGATAACCAAGATAATAAAAAACTATCCTACAAACGTAGTTCTCAGACTATTATAAAAACAGCACCAACTGTAGCACAAGAGAGTCATACAACTCCGCCTCCTGCTGCTGATGACTATGCTGATGGGCACTTTGTAGATATGGATCGTTTCATAGATGATCCCTTTGCGCAGTTTGATCCGTCTTTCGCATTTGAAGAAAATGTACAAGAAGGCAATTTATATGATCTTCTTGAAAATGTTGCTCAATTTTATGAGCGTCAGCTACCTAATAGTCAAAAAGCTCAGAATTATTTTAGGCAGCGCGGCTTGTCACCACAAACAATTCAATTTTGGCGTTTAGGTTACGCGCCTGAAGACTGGCAGCATTTAGAAAAAGCTTTCCCTCAAGATATTGAAGGCTTAAAGCAACTTGGCTTAATTCGCTCTAGTGATAGTGGGCGTGATTTTGATTTGTTACGAGAGCGTGTGATCTTCCCCATTCGTGATCACAAAGGACGTGTGGTCGGTTTTGGTGGTCGTGCATTAAATGATGAAATTAAACCCAAATACATCAACTCACCTGATTCAGAAGTTTTTCACAAGAACCAGTTACTTTATGGTTTATATGAGGGCCGTAAACTTAAAGCCAATGATTGGTTGATGGTTGAAGGCTATATGGATGTCATCGCCTTGCAGCAATACGGCATTAATGGTGCTGTTGCCACACTTGGAACAGCAAG
This sequence comes from Acinetobacter sp. SK-43, assembly GCF_015351505.1. NCBI lineage: Bacteria > Pseudomonadati > Pseudomonadota > Gammaproteobacteria > Moraxellales > Moraxellaceae > Acinetobacter > Acinetobacter sp. SK-43. Next base: position 12,876 of record NZ_JADKPY010000029.1, on the reverse strand, counting down.
TAATGCAGATCACTTAACCACATTATTTAAGCAAAATTCGCGAATCACCATCGCTTTCGATGGTGATGCTGCGGGTCAAAAAGCAGCACGTCGTACATTAGAAATCGCATTACCACTTCTTAATGATGGGCGTGAATTAAAGTTTTTTGTATTACCCAATGAGCATGATCCTGACTCTTTGATTCGTCGAGAAGGTTTAGAAAACTTCCAAAGGCTACTTCAACAATCACCACTGTTGTCTGACTTTGTATTTGCCCATTTAACAGGGCAACATGATGTCAGCACACCTGAAGGTAAAAGTTTAGTCATGGGAGAACTACGAGAATTAACGGAGTTATTACCCAAACATGGTTCTTTTCGTTATTTGCTCACCCAATCTTTCCGTGAAAAACTTGGCTTGGGTAAACGCTTTACCCCACAAATTAGTCATGATGCTTCGCTTTCTTTTAACATCCAAACCAAAGATGAAGATTTTGCGATCGCTATTTTAATGCATCATCCCTTTCTTTATATTCATTTTGAAGAATTACGTGCGGTGATTGATCAAACAGAATTGTTGGCCAAGATTTTAGCCGTACTAAATATCGTGTTTGATGATCTACCTGATGATCAAGAGTTAGCAACTTATTATGTACTCGGTGCATGTAGCAATTTTAGCCATGAGATTGCTGATATTATGCAACGCACCAATATTCAATCATTAACTCAAGCACCTGAAATTGCAGATAAATTAGCAAAGGAATATGCTCTAGGTTTACAGGAAAAATATTTAAGATTAAAACTTAAATCACCGATTACACTGATTGAATCACGCAACTTACGTCAGCAATTGAATGAATTAACTAAGCAAATTAGCTTACGCTTACTATCCTAATTTTTTATTGTTTTGGCTTGCGCTCATGCTCAAATACTTCATGAAGATGCTGCTGTAGCCATTCAAAATAATCAGGACTCTCAGCTTTAGCCGCCTCACGCAATAAAATGGAGGTCGGATGCATCAATTTTTGCGTCAAACGATGAGCAAACTCTTGCAGAACTTGCTCAGGCGGATGTCCATGTTGTAATGCATCCATGGCATGTTCTAATTCAATTTGACTCATTTCTTCGCTATGTTGGCGGTAGGCTTGTATCGTTCCGCCCGCCTCTTTAACTTTTTGCTGAGTAATCAATTGTGTCGCTAATTGATTTACCATTACTTCAGCTTCAACAGCAGCTTGACGACGCTGTGCTAGATTTTCATCTATCACACTTTGTAAATCATCTACGCCATATAAATAAACGTTATCTAGTGACTCAACCTTTGGATCAATATCACGTGGAACAGCTAAATCCACCATCAACATTTGTTGATAACGCCGTTTCTTCAATGCTGATTTAACATCTGCATATCCGATCACTTGATGCAAACTTCCTGTACAACTTGAAACAACATCTGCTCGATATAAATTTTGTGCTAACTCATTGAAAGGAATAATTTCAACATCGACTTGATGGGCAATTTCTTGAGCAAGAAGATCTGCTCGTTCACGACTGCGATTACAAATTAACATTTTAGCCACGCCCATTTCAGCGAGGTGCTTGGCAACTAAAGTATTCATTTCACCCGCAGCAACAATCATTACCGTTATTTTCTCTGGGTGGCTAAATACTTGTGATGCTAGTTGCGCAACGGCATAACCCATTGATACGGCATGGCTACCGACTGATGTTTCTGAGCGTACACGCTTTGCTGCGTAGAAAGCATATTCAAAAACACTATTCAATTCTGGTGATACTGTTTCAGCATTTTTTGATAGGGCAAGAGCACTTTTTACCTGTCCCAAAATTTGTGGTTCGCCTAACATCAGCGAATCCAAACCACTGGCAACACGCATTAAATGTGTAACAGCTTGAGCGTTTTCGTAACGATAAACATGATGAGTTAATTGTTTTACATCAATATTATTCACTTGGGCGAGCCAGTTTAAGACGCTATCCGCGTCTTCTGTCATGGCATAAACTTCTGTGCGGTTGCATGTAGACACAACCACCATATCTTTCAATGAAGGATGTTGACGTTGCTCCTGCAATAGCACAGCTAACCGCTCTGCATTGAAAGCGATTTGCTCACGTAGTTCAACAGAAGCTGTTTGATGGTTGACACCCAATGCAAAGAAAGACATATCAGATCATCATTTCGCTAAATTTATGTTATTGTGCAACATCGGTGTCATAAAAAGCATTACTTTGGATCAATAAAAATTGCGTCAGCTATATCGCCGTAATAACTTTAGCGGCAAGACGATTCGACGGTATTCTACCACAATCTTGTTGTTAGGTAGCATGAGCTCTTATGTCTCTGCACAAGCAATACACGATATGTATGCAGACAAAAGTTTTGAGAATGCACTACAACAGAGCATGATTGCTGAATTTTCCCTTGCTTATGATGATATTGCAACCGCATTACACAATTACACCGTTCTTGCCATTCGTAGTAACTCTACAACTATTAAGCAACGCGCATTAGATGTTGCTCTTGAATACAATGATCTACAAGCGGCATTAAATATTGCAACGCACTGGGTTGAACAAGAGCCTAAAGATGTTCCAGCATTATTTTACTTATCACATATTGCATTAAAAACGCATGAATATGAACTTGCGGCAAAAACCTTAGATAAAATTCTTAATATTGATCCTACTTCTGATCTAGAACAAATTTTGGCTGGAATTGCTCCTGAGAATGCTCAAGATCGCGAAATCTTATTGAATGCTTTACGTGCCAGCACAGAAAAAGACAATCCTTCGATATTGGCTTTGATCGCAGGTCTAGAAGCGCAAGATGGTTTGTATGAGCAAGCGCTTAAGAATATTAATCGTGCATTGCGTAAACGGTCTAAGTCGACTAGTTTTATTTTAATGAAAGCCAACCTGCTAATGGCTTTACAAGATGATGAAGCAACCCAAAAATGGTTTGCTAAAGCAAGCCGCAAGAATAAAGAAAATCTCGATATTCGTTTAGCGGAAGCACGTTATTACATTCAGATCAATGATCAACAAACAGCATTAGAAAAACTTGAAGATGTTATAAAAGATCATCCAAATGCTGAAGAAGCACTGTTCATTGCAGGCTTAACCAGTATTGATTTGAAACAATATGAAAAAGCAGAACAGTACTTAGTCGATTTGCGTAATTCAAGCAAATATCAAAATGAAGCCTATTACTACTTAGCAATCAATGCTCAACGCAAACAGCATTATGAAACAGCAAAGGCATATTATCGATTAGTAGACGGCAGTTTATATATCGTGTCTAGACGCAATATGATTGCTATTTTTGAAAAACAAGAACAATTGAATGATGCACTACGCTTCTTAACCCAAGAGCGTGTGAATTATCCTCAACATGCAAGTTTCTTATATCAAGCACAAGCTGATATTTTAAAGAAAATGAATAATAAAAAAGCGGCTTTAGCATTACTGGATGAAGCAATAAAGAATTTGCCAGATGATCCTGAACTCATTTATGCAGAAGTACTTCTGCTTGATCCTTTCACTGATCGAGATAAATTAGATAAGACTCTAAAACAATTATTGGTAATTGAGCCAAACAGCCCAACCTATCTTAATGCATACGCCTATACCCTTGCTTTACAAAATCGTCGCTTAAAAGAGGCACGAAAATATGCGGAACTCGCACTAGAATTTGCACCAGAACAAGCTTCAATTTTAGATACACTAGGTTATATCGCATTTTTACAAAATGATTTTGATACCGCAGTCAAAGTCCTTGGGCAAGCGTATGAAATTAGCCAGAATGTAAATATTGGAATTCGATATGCCAAAGCATTGTATATGCAAGGTGCTCTCACTCAATTTAGTGATGTGTTACATCAATTAAAACAAAAACATGTAAATGCCCCACAATTACAACAACTTGATGGCTTAATCTTACCTGTCACAGTAAAAAAGAGTTAAATTCATGCGCTCATTGTCAAAACTATGCATTGCGATTTGTAGTTCAAGTGTTTTATTACTTAGTGGTTGTCAAAGCTTAACTCAACCCCAAAAACCAATCGTGACACCGCAATTTCAAGATGAAAATAATTTTAACTTACAAGGCAAAATTGGGGTTCGCACACCGCAGCAATCTGGCAGTGCATTCTTTACATGGGCACAGCAACAAGATGAATTTGATATTGAATTAACTGGAATCCTAGGTGTTGGAAAAACACAAATTCAAGGTAAACCTGGTGAAGTCACACTAAATAGTGCAAAAACTGGACTTATTTCAGCGACCACACCTGAAGAATTACTTGAAAAAGCTACAGGATGGCAAGCACCAATTATGCACTTGACGTATTGGGTACAAGCCAAACCTGCGACTCAAAATGCGCAAATCATAAAAGATGAAAATAATAGATTAAAGCAACTCATTGAAGATGGTTGGACAGTTGATTTTAGTTATAACGACGCACAAATGCTGCCAAATAAATTATTACTTAAACAACCACTTGCGGAAGATAAAGAAAACCGTATTACAATGGTGATTCAAAATCGATAATTGATTAAATTAATCTATGATTAGAGTACCTTCACCTGCAAAATTAAATTTATTTCTGCATATTACTGGTCGTCGAGCGAACGGTTACCATGAATTACAGACGATTTTTCAATTAATTGACCTATATGATTGGATGACTTTTGAAAATTTGTCTGAAGAAATAATCCAGATTGAAGGTATTGCTGAAGTTCAACTTGAACAAAATCTCATCTATCGTGCAGCACAATTATTACGCCCACATGCAAAAAAACCGTGTGGACTAAAAATTTTGATAGAGAAAAATATTCCTATGGGTGCTGGTCTTGGTGGTGGATCATCCAATGCTGCAACCACACTGATTGTGCTCAATCAACTTTGGGAATGCGGCTTAAATGAAACACAGTTAGCTGAATATGGTGTGCAACTTGGTGCAGATGTTCCTGTCTTCATTTATGGTCGAAATGCATGGGCAGAAGGCATAGGTGAACATTTATCATTCATAGACTTAGATCAAAAACAATTCATTATTTTAAAACCTGATTGTTTTATCAGCACTCAATTGTTATTTTCACAAAAAACATTGACAAGAGACTCTAAGATCACTAAATTTTGCGCCTATCAGTTAGAACCTTCTAGCTTTGGAAATAACTTTGAACCTTTGGCTCGACAGTTATACCCTGAAGTTGAAGAAGCAATGCAATATTTAGATCAATTTGGTCTAGCAAAGCTTACAGGTACAGGTGCTTGTGTTTTTACTGAAGTAACCAGTGAAATGGATACAAAGATGATTTTGCAAAACGCACCTTGTAAAGCTTACTTGGTCAACAGTTTAGCAGAATCACCTTTAAGACATTTCAAAGTTACACGTTAGGGGCGTCGCCAAGTGGTAAGGCAGCGGGTTTTGATCTCGCCATCCGTTGGTTCGAATCCAGCCGCCCCTGCCAATTTTCACCTGTAGATGTATGTAATAGGGGCGTCGCCAAGTGGTAAGGCAGCGGGTTTTGATCTCGCCATCCGTTGGTTCGAATCCAGCCGCCCCTGCCATTACATATCATCAAATTTAGGGGCGTCGCCAAGTGGTAAGGCAGCGGGTTTTGATCTCGCCATCCGTTGGTTCGAATCCAGCCGCCCCTGCCATATCTTTAGACAGACTTGTTTTATATTGATACCTGTTCAATCATATTGACATTATCATGCAAAACGATTAAAGTTCTGCCGCATTAGGGGCGTCGCCAAGTGGTAAGGCAGCGGGTTTTGATCTCGCCATCCGTTGGTTCGAATCCAGCCGCCCCTGCCATCCAAATTCATTATAAGCCAACCGCCAAGGGTGCTTCATGCCCAATCTTGTCGTTTTTAGTGGAAGTGCTCATCCACAGTTCGCCCAAAAAGTCGTAAGCCATTTACATATTCCACTCGGTGCTGCTTCTGTAAGCAAGTTTTCTGATGGTGAAATTTCAGTTGAAATTACTGAAAATGTTCGTGGTAAAGACGTTTTTATCGTTCAATCTACTTGCGCACCAACCAATGATAACCTTATGGAAATCTTGGTAATGGCAGATGCTTTGCGTCGTGCAAGTGCTGGTCGTATTACTGCAGTTATTCCTTATTTTGGCTATGCTCGCCAAGATCGTCGTCCACGTTCAGCACGTGTACCGATTACGGCTAAAGTTGTAGCAGATATGTTGACAACTGTTGGGATCGACCGTGTGGTAATGATCGACTTACACGCAGACCAAATTCAAGGTTTCTTTGATATTCCTGTTGACAACATCTACGGAACGCCAGCGTTATTGGCAGACCTACGTCAACAACAACATGACAACCTTATGGTGGTTTCACCTGACGTTGGTGGTGTTGTTCGTGCACGTGCTGTTGCAAAACAATTAGGTGATATTGATTTAGCTATCATCGATAAACGTCGTCAAAAAGCAAATGAATCACAAGTGATGCATTTGATTGGTGACGTAAAAGATCGTGACTGTGTCATTGTTGATGACATGGTAGATACAGCAGGTACGCTTTGCAAAGCTGCCGATGCACTTAAACAATTTGGTGCTCGCCGTGTTATTGCTTATGCAACTCACCCTGTTTTATCTGGCAAAGCGATTGATAATCTTCGTAATTCTGTTATTGATGAACTTGTTGTTACCGACACGATTCCTCTTTCTGATGAAGCTTTGAACTTAGGTAAAATTCGCCAAGTATCTGTAGCTAGCATGGTTGCTGAAACAATTCGTCGTATTAACAACGAAGAATCTATTAGCGCTATGTTCGATAGTTATCTATAATAACCCAGCTTTTTTCTTAAACCCTAGCTTAGCTAGGGTTTTTCTATCACTAAACTGGTCGCAAGTTTAGTTTCATAATCTCAATGAGGATATGCCCATGGCAAACTTCGTATTAAACGCTCAAGCACGTGAAGCTGCACTACAAGGGAAAGGTGCGAGCCGCCGCCTTCGTCATGCTTCACAAATTCCAGCAATCATCTACGGTGGTAGCGCTGAGCCTGTAACAATCACTTTAGAACTTCGTGAAATCGTTAAAGCTTTAGAAAGCAACGAATTTTTCGAAGAAGTGATCGAAATCAAGATCGGTGATAAAGTTGAAAACGTTAAAATCCAAGCGTTACAACGTCACCCAGCTAAAAACACTCCTATGCACGCTGACTTCAAACGCGCATAAGTGTTAAAGGCGTAAATTAGTGTCAAATATTTCGCTAATTGTTGGTTTGGGTAATCCTGGTAAGGAATATGCCCAAACCCGCCATAATGCAGGCTTTTGGTTCGTTGAACAACTTGCTGATCGTTATGGTATCTCTTTAAAAGCAGAACCAAAGTTTCATGGGTTCACTGGTCGTGGTCAAATTGAAGGTCATGACGTACGCTTACTCTTACCAACAACATTTATGAACCGTTCAGGTCAAAGTGTTGTGCCATTTGCCAAATTTTATCAAGTCACACCAGAAGCGATCTTAATCGCCCATGATGAACTGGATATGGATCCTGGCATAATTCGTTTAAAAACAGGTGGCGGACACGGTGGACATAATGGTCTTCGTGATATTGTTCCGCATATCGGTCCTAACTTCCATCGTTTACGTATAGGAATTGGACATCCTGGTTCCAAAGAACGTGTTTCTGGTCATGTGCTTGGCAAAGCTCCTAGCAGTGAACAAGATTTAATGGATGCAGCAATTGATCATGCGCTTTCAAAAGTGAAAATGCTTGTTGATGGACAAGTTTCACAAGCGATGAATCAAATTAATGCTTACAAACCCGCTTAAACTTAAACTGAATTGTTGAACAATCACGCTTGCCATATTGTGTTTTTAAGCGCAAAATGCGCATCAAACCGCCTACACCCTGCGGAAATGTGACAAGTCAACCATAAGATATTCATCTTAGGTCTTACTCAGGAGACGCTAGCCATGCTATCTCGTTTATTAAAATGTAAAATTCACCGTGCAGTTGTGACACATGCAGAACTTCATTACGAAGGTTCTTGTGCAATTGATGGTGTATTAATGGACTTAGCAGGGATTCGTGAATACGAAGAAATCCACGTATGGAACGTAACTAACGGTAAACGCTTTACAACTTACGCAATTCGCGGTGAAGATGATTCAGGCATTATCTCTGTGAACGGTGGTGCTGCTCATCAAGCTGATGTTGGTGATTTAGTCATTATTGCGACATTTGGTGATTTTACTGAAGTAGAAGCTGATCTTCATAAGCCACGCTTAGTGTATGCGAATCCAGACAACACTGTAAATCATACAGCGAACTGCATTCCTGTACAGATTGCCTAATATAAAACACAAGATTCCCAAAAAAGCCAGTCATCATGTACTGGCTTTTTTTATGGGTATATTTTCTGATATGTCCAAATAAATACAAAAATGCGTCAAACTATTGATAGGTTTTACTGAACCTCACTTGCAAAATATTGTTCAGATTCATTAAATAAATAGACAATAAAGATAAATTGAATGAAAGCATATGGATATTATAAAAACACTCAGTAAAGTAAAATTATTCCATGAATTAGAACCTGAATCTTTAATAGATCTAGCTCAGTTCTGCTCTGTAAAGCATTTACAAACGGGTCATCAACTCTATGATTTAGATGATCTCCCGCTTCATGTTTATATTATTGCTCATTGACGAGTCAAATTAACAACAAGAACCAATTTATCTACTTACCTAGGTCGTCACGAAATCGTTGGTGAAATGGGTGTTATTTCCAACCAACCTCATCATGGTCGTGTAATCGCAACTCGAGATACTTGTCTTATAGAGATTCCCCAACAGCAGTTTACTGAGTTTCTACAAAAACACCCTCAAGTTTTATTTGCTGTATCTCAAATGATCATAGCCCGTTCTCAGCCTGAATTGCAGCATATTCACGCAATGAGCCATAGCAGAACACTTTCAATCATCCCGATCTCAATGCAGATTCCAGCAATTCATCTTGCAGAACAATTGACTGAGCATTTAAAACGTTGGCCCAATGTAAGAGTCGTAACTGCAGCCCATGTCGATGCCTTATTTGGAGAAGGATTTAGTCAAACAAAATTAGACTACAGTTCAGAAGATCTAAAGTTAAGGCAATGGCTAGCTATTCTTGAAGAAAAGCATTGTTATGTATTATATGCTGCAGATCGACCTGATGATGAATCGGCAAAGCGCTGTCTGCACCAAGCAGACCGAATCTTAATTTTAGCGGAAGCAAATCAATCTCCGATTCACAGCCCCTTAGTTGATGTCTTAAATCAATATGATTGGCAAAATCCAATTGAACTGGTGTTATTACGCTCTGAAGGTGATCCCTCACCTTACACTCTGCAATGGAAGAAATTATATTGTGCTCAAGCACATTATTTTATTCACCCGTGGTCTGAAACAAATATCCGTGCAATCGCGAGACAAATTACTAGCCAAGGCTTAGGGCTCGTTTTAGGCGGGGGCGGCGCACGTGGTTTTGCTCATATTGGGTTGATACGAGCATTAGAGCAACTGCATATTCCAATTGATATTGTTGGCGGAACCAGCATGGGAGCCTTCATTTCTGCTTTAGTCGCTTGTGGCTTCGATAGTGTAGAAATGAAACATTTGTGGCTCGAAACTACCTCAATGACTACACCATGCCTAAAGTTTCATTGATTCGTGGGCAACGCTTTCATGCACGTTTGCAGGCTATTTTGGGGCATCGTCGGATCGAGGAATTGAAGCAAACCTTCTACTGTATTTCTACAAATCTTTCTACAGATGAAGCAGTTATTCATGATCAAGGTGAACTTGCGACTTGGGTAGGAACCAGCATGAGTGTTCCTGGCGTTGCTCCACCTGTGGCGTGGCATGAAAATTTATTATGCGATGGAGGTGTGATTAATAATTTACCTACGGATGTTATGAAAAATTTGGAACGTGGTGCGATTATTGCCAGTAATGTAAGTTCACATGATGACATTCGTGTTCCAGGCATTGGATTGAATGAACCTGATCAAAGTGCTTTATTGAACTGGAATAAAATTATTAAAGATAAATTATTAAGAGCTCCACGTCTTGCAGAAATCTTGATGCGTACAGCGACACTTGCTAGTGACACAATGATTCAAGCAGCAGCAATAGAGCGCGCTAATTTACATATACGCATGCCCATAGATGGGATTGGAATGTTTGACTGGCATCGGCTTGATGAATTGGTTGAACGTGGGTATGAGCATGCATTAAAAACTTTGGTTCCTATCCGAGATACGCTCCCCTCTGCCTGATTATCACTGCTCAGTGATCGAATTCAATCCAATACCATATTGATCTAATAAATGATCTAGATATTGATAGGTTTCTTCATCGAGCTGCTGCATGTAGCCATTCAAAATGCTCTGACATAGCTTTTGCTTTGCAATTGGCATACGGCGAATAATGTCAAAAGTGACATCCCATTGTGATCTTAATAAAGATGCATAAGCGATATGATGAAAGACCTCCTCATCAATCTGAGATATTGCCTCAGCAACAGCTTCTCTCGCTTCATCTTGCATAAACGTAACAACTACAAGCATATCAGTCCATAAATTACACTGATCTGCTGCGGCTACGATACTTTGAATAATTTCAACCTGTCTCAAGGCTGGTAAATTGGCTACAAAATTCTGTGCGTGATTCGACAAACAAGCGACCACAGGCAGCATATCTTCCCATAGCCCATCTTCCTGCGTAGCTTGAATGATCGCATTAATTACACCTTCTCCTTGCTGAACAGCCAAATCTCCCAGCTCTTGTTTCAAGCTATAACCAATATGCGTCATAAGTGCCAAGAGTTTTGGCCATATGAGGCGTTGAGAAGAATCACAAATAATTAATAACGTTTTTTGTATCCGCTCTTTCGGCAAGACATGCACTAAATGATCAATACGTTCTCTTGATTCAATATAAAAGACGATTTCGAGTAAATCGCTCTCCTTTTCAATCATTTCGGCGATATCTCGAAAAACATCGTCCGCCAACATGCCAACAAAACGTCCCATCGTCACAAAATCACGTTGCTCAAGTAAAATACGAGCGATATCTTTTATTTGATGCGTCGTTAACAACATCAATAATTCTCTGGCTAAACGAGGGTCAAGATAAACTGCAATATCGGCAAGCATTTTGGGTGTTAAATGTTTAGCGATTTGATATAAATTTTCTGTAGAAAGATGCGATGCAATTTGAGCAACAATCAATGGCGATAAAAAGCGTTTTACGATAAATACGTTTAACCAACTTGGTAACCAATTTACCCATACAGCAAGAGAGCGAAATCTGTTTTTTTGTTGATCTTGTAATTGTTCTATTATTCCAAAGCGAAACTGACGTAGGCTCTCTGGAGCCAAAGGTTTTAAAAAATTGAGCTGTGTTTGTGAAACACCCAAAATATGCGCCAGTTTTATAATTTCAGCTTCAACAGCTAATCTTGTCATGACCAGCCCCTATCGTTGATAGTTTTTAAATAAAGGTCTTAGAAAAAATGGAACTTTAAAGAGACTTTGATTAATTTTTTATTCTCTTGTTCGATCGTTTGTTTTAATTGCTGATTCAATCAAGCCAAATCTTGCTGCGAGACTAAACTAAAATCTTTTAAGCTCATCACAGGTCGGTGAAGTTGCTGAGCCAAGTTTTCCAACTCGATATTATTCTTAATATCCATTTTATTGATCTCCATTTTTATTGTTCTATGTTTGGAGTGTATGCGTAATTCAAAAAGAATACTAGCACTTAGAATTATTGAAAAATGTGAATGATTTCTTAGTTAATCTTCTGGTTTAAATAGAACGGTTCATTCTATAAAAAACTATTTTCAGAATATAGAAACTCGATATAATCAAATCACATCGCTTCAGGGCGGGGTGAAATTCCCCACCGGTGGTAAGTTAGGCTTTGCTCATCAAAGACCTAATCAGCCCACGAGCCTGTATATTTTTATATACAAGCAGATTTGGTGAAAAACCAAAGCCGACGGTATAGTCCGGATGAAAGAAGACGAAATCACCGAAACTTACTTTGGTTTGTTTTGGTGTCCGCTTATTTTGCATCAGTCCTGAAATGTTCAACCGTAACCCAATTACGCGAGCGTTTCATATGTCTAGTTTAATTCAACCTGAACTTTTCTTTTCAGCACTCTCACCAGCTGAACTTCGTATTCAACAAGCTTTAGATGATATTCGCCAAGGCAAACCTGTATTGGTCATGGACGATTTTGATCGGGAAAATGAAGCTGATCTTATTATTGCTGCTGAAACATTAACCGTCGAAACAATGGCACAAATGATTCGTGATGGTTCTGGTATTGTGTGTTTATGTTTGACTGAACAATTAGCTGACCATTTAGAACTCCCACCTATGGTCATAGATAACTCTAGCCAATTCAAAACTGCATTTACCGTCACGATTGAGGCAGCACAAGGCGTTACGACAGGTGTATCAGCAAAAGATCGTGTAACAACGGTTTTTGCTGCAACTAAGGATGGTGCTGTTGCAAGTGATCTTCATCGTCCAGGTCATGTATTCCCCTTACGTGCTCGTGATGGCGGTGTACTAACCCGTCGAGGTCATACCGAGGGGACAATTGATTTAGCTCGTTTGGCAGGCTTAAAACCTGCAGGTGTGCTATGTGAGCTAACCAACCCAGATGGTTCTATGGCATCAGGTATTCAAGTGTTAGCGTATGCGCAAACACATGGCTTGACAGTGATTAGCATAGAAGAACTCGTCCAATACCGTTTAAAGCATAATCTTTAATACAAAAAAGCCTCGATTCATCGAGGCTTTTTATTAGGATACTTTGCGCTGTTGATTTAATTGCTCGAT
>NZ_JADKPY010000028.1:0-7234 GCF_015351505.1 Acinetobacter sp. SK-43 | reverse complement strand
TTGCTCGATACATTCAATCAGCTCATTAAACTGATTGATTTGCGTGATCGGCTGCGCTTGAGCCAGTTCTTCTGGTGTTCCATAGCCATAACTGACCGCAATGGTATCAATTCCATGAGCACGTGCACCAACAATATCATATTGACGATCACCGACCATTACACAGTGCTGTGCATTCAACTGTTCTTGCTCAAGAATATAAGCAATTAAATCTGCTTTGTTGGTACGTTCGCCAGTCAACTCACTACCATGTATTTCTGTGAAATATTGATCCAACTCGAAATGCACCAAAATTTGTTTCGCATAGACTGTTGGCTTAGCTGTTGCTAAAAATAATTGATAATCTTGTTGTTTTAGTTTGTAGAGTGTCTCAGCAACATTTGGATAGACTTGATTTTCAAATAATCCGATCACTGCAAAACGTTCACGATAGGCTGCGAGTGCTTGCTCAGCCAACTCATCACTTTGGGAGTTTAACAATCTCGCCAAGGAACCTTTTAATGGTGGTCCAATCGTCCAATCCAAATCTACTTCATCAGCTATTGGACAACCAAGTTTCTCTAGTGCAAAACGAATTGAACGATGAATACCTTCTTTGGGATCAGTTAAAGTCCCATCTAAATCAATTAAAATATTTCTGATCGTCATTCGCTCAATCTCTTACAGCCTTACATAACATAGTCGAGAGTTTCTCGAAACTTACATATACTAGCGTAATTGAGAGAACAAAAGGAAATTGCTGTGCGTCCTACCGTACTATGTTTTTCAGGTTTAGATCCTTCAGGTGGTGCTGGTCTACAAGCAGATATAGAAGCCATAGGACAAAGCGGTGCACATGCGGCAATTGCTTGTACAGCTTTGACAATACAGAACTCACAACAAGTATTTGGTTTTGAAGCAAGTTCAAAAGAATTGCTGTTAGCTCAAGCAAATGCTGTGGTTGGAGACTTACCTATCAAATGTGTAAAATCTGGCATGTTGGGCACTACCGATAATATTGCTGCATTAGCTGAATTTTTAAGAGCACATGCTGATTATCAATATGTACTTGATCCTGTTTTAGTCGCAAACAGTGGTGGCTCACTAGGTGATCAAGCAACATTAGTAAAGGCATTTGTTGAGCTAATTCCTCTCGCGACTGTGATTACCCCCAATACAGTTGAATTGAGAGCTTTAACTGGTGTGGATGATATTGAACTCGCTACTCTGAAATTATTTGAAATGGGTGCTAAAGCAGTTTTAGTTAAAGGTGGACATGAAGATACTCCTGACCATATCCGTAATGTTCTCTATGCTGATGGGAAAATGATTGCTGAAAGCCGTTGCCCGCGTTTACAAGGTCAATATCATGGTTCAGGCTGCTCTTTGGCAAGCTTCATTGCTGGACGTTTAGCCTTAGGTGATTCACTAAAAATAGCGGTTCAGCATGCTGAAACATGGCTATTTGGTGTATTAAAAAATGCTGAAACACCAGTTCCAAATGGGCAAAAGATTCCAAAACGATTTTGATGTTTGAAATATTGAATATATTTCAATGAATAGTTATAAAAAAAGGCGCTGAATGCGCCTTTTTAAAACCCACAAATTATTGCGGAATACGCAATACCTGACCAGGGAAAATTTCATCAGGATCTTTTAACATCGGTTTATTGGCTTGAAAAATTTTAGGGTATTGGTTTGCATCACCATAAACTTCTTTTGCAATCTTAGACAAATTATCCCCTGATTTTACTGTATAGAACTTACTTTCAGGTTCTGGAACTTCAACAGTCATTTGATCATCCACCTGAGCAACATGATCAATATTACCAACGGCAAGAACTATCTTTTCTTTATCTGCTTGGCTTTTGACTCCCCCTTTAATAATGGCTGTATCGGTATTTCCATTGTAGGTTACTGATAAACCATCAACACTAAGACCTAAACTTTTAATCAAACCTAATAATTTATTGGCAATTTCTTGAGCTGAAGGCTCAGCAGGCGTTGCTGGTGCTGGCTGAGGTTCTGCTGGTGCTGTATTTTTTTTACCAATGCCTTTAACAAAATCAAAAATACCCATTTTTTATTTCCTCTGTAATTATTGATTAAGCATAGTCAAAACAGACTTACAATTAGTTATACCGAAAAAATAAAGCATGCGAGTTTCAATTTAACGAGGTCTTGTAAATATATGTATATGCAGTAAAACTGATTTTAAGCTTTCACATTTATATATTTTTAAATATAAAAAGCCACCTTGCGGCGGCTTTCAATTAGTTCAAAACTTGAAGCAATTTAAGCATTTTCTCCCACAATATTGGTCATATAATCAATTGCAGATTGAACGGTAATAATTTTCTCAGCCTCTTCATAAGGAATTTGAGTACCAAATTCTCCCTCAAAAGCCATAATGAGCTCAACTACAGCCAATGAATCAGCGCCTAAATCATCTGTAAAGGATGCATTTGGTAAAACATCTTCTTCATTTACACGAAGTTGCTCAATAATGATCTCTTTAATACGGTTTGCTATATTCATAAAATTCCCTTTTGTTGTTATGGTTTAATAAATTATTTTAAATAGCATAAACTTTGTACACTCAAATAAATTATTTTCATATTTATAGTTTATTTTTTTTGTAAGATATTTTTACATCTATTCATATGAAAAGTTGAACATATAAAAAAGCCACCGAAAAAGGTGGCTTTTAATCATGTGATATGATTAACCAAGTTTCTTAGTTACATAATCAATTGCAGATTGAACTGTAGTGATTTCATTTGAATCTTCATCTGGAATCGTGATGTCAAAATCATTTTCAAAAGACATTACAAGTTCAACCAAATCTAAAGAGTCAGCACCTAAGTCATCCATGAAAGATGCTTCGTTTTTAATCTCTTCAGCACGCATACCTAATTGTTCAGCTACTGCTTGTTTGATGCGTTGTTCGATATCGCTCACAGGAATTCTCCTCATTGCTTGTGGCGTTTTAATTTGCCACTAGTTTAATTGAATATAAAATTTTTTAAAAGTTTATACATCGCCAGTTAGGCCATGTATAAACCACCATTTACGTGTAAAACTGTACCAGTAATGTAACTAGCTTTATCGCTTGCAAGGAAACTCACTGCATGCGCAATATCTTGAGGCTCACCTAGACGATTTAAAGCTACTTGATCACTCATTTTTTTACGAACATCTTCGCTTAACTGATCAGTCATTTCAGTCGCGATGAATCCAGGTGCAACACTATTTACAGTAATCTGACGGCTGCCCATCTCTTTAGCTAAACTACGACTGAATGCTTCAATCCCTGCTTTTGCTGCTGAGTAGTTGGCTTGGCCTGGATTTGCAAAATGTGCAACCACTGAACTAATGTTAATAATTCGACCAAAACGTGCTTTAGTCATACCTTTCAAAACACGCTTCGAGAGACGGTAAACAGCTTTGAGATGAATATTGAGAATATCGTCCCAATCATCTTCAGACATACGAAGTAACAAATTATCTTTCGTAATCCCAGCATTGTTCACTAGAACTAAGACAGAACCGTATTTTTGCTCGATATCTGTTACCAGTGCATCAATCGCTTCACCATTTCGAACGTCAAGTACAGCACCCGCACCGTTCTCAGCAAAGCTTTCTGTCAGTTTTTGCGCGCCTGATTCAGAAGTCGCGGTGCCAACTACAAAAAAACCGTCTTGAATGAGCTGCTGTGCAATTGCTGCGCCAATGCCTCGGCTAGCTCCTGTCACTAACGCAACTTTTCGTTGTTGTGTCATGCAATTTTTCCTTCTGCCACTAATACTGCGTTTAGGGCATCTTCCATACGTGCTTTGCTATCAATCGCAAATGCTTTATCTATGTTCGGTAATCGCTTCGCAAGATTACTCAGTACAGTCCCAGGTCCACATTCGACCACATACTGAATACCCTGATCTTGCAGATATTGCATGGTACGAGTCCATTGCACTGACTCATACAACTGAGCCGTTAATGCCTGACGCAATTGAGCAACATCTGTCGCAATTTCCGCGTTGACATTTTGTATTACAGGAAGGCGTGGTAGCTCAATGGCAGTTTGTTCCAAAGCTTCAGCAAACTGTTCTGCTGCTGGCTTCATTAATGAGCAATGTGAAGGCACAGATACTGGTAGCGCAATGGCTTTGCCTGATTGCTCCTTTGCAGCAGCGATAACCTGTTGGACTAAAGTCGCAGTTCCTGCAATCACAACTTGACCTTGCGCATTGTAATTGGCAGCTTCAACTGAACCCTCGCCATTTGCTGTCGCAGCTTGGCAAAGCTCAACCACTTTCTGATCATCAAGACCTAGAATTGCAGCCATAGCACCTGCACCTTGAGGAACTGCATTTTGCATGAGTTTCCCACGCAAATTCACGAGTTTTACAGCATCTCCCAATGTCATCGCTTCCGCAGCAACTAAAGCACTGTATTCACCTAGAGAGTGTCCTGCCAAGTATTTTGGTACTACACCACCTAACTCCAACCATACGCGCCATAACGCGATACTAGCGGTTAATAAAACAGGTTGTGTATTTTCAGTTTGATCTAAACCTTCTCCGCTTTGCGCGATATGCCATAAATCAAAACCTAGTGCATTTGATGCTTCATCAAAGGTCTCTTTGATCACACCAAACTGCTCAGCGAGTTCAGCCAGCATACCTACTTTTTGCGAGCCTTGACCTGGGAATACAAATGCGGTTTTTGTTGCTTGAGCTGCCTGCTCAAGTCGTTTAGTCGACATATAAAAATCCTTAAAATGGTCTATTGCCAGTTTCATCATTTCTCATGATTCTACATGAGAATAGCAGCAGACTTTTTCTCGATGCGGAAATTTAACATTGATTAAATCGTTTTATAATTGCGAAAAACAACAAAAAAGGGAGCTTTCGCTCCCATTTTTTCTATACTTTAAGCTAACGCTTAATGCATATGATTCAATTATTCAGCATCAGCTGCTTTAGCGAATAATTGACGACCACGGTAAATACCGTCTTTAGTCACGTGGTGACGACGATGAGTTTCACCAGTAGTTTGGTCTACAGATAATGCATTCTCGGTTAAAGCGTCATGTGAACGGCGCATGTCACGGCGAGAGCGACTTTTACGGTTTTGCTGAACGGCCATGATGGCTCCTTACAAAGATCGAAAAAATGGATCAGAACAAATTCAGTTGTCTTAACTCAACATTATAACACAAACTATGAGTTAAGTTTACCCTTCAAACTTGCCAAAACATCAAACGGGTTATCCCGCTTCTCTTCGACAACGTCCTGAATGGTAGGTCGATGTTTTAACTCACAAGCATCATGCTTAGGAGATAAAGGCATCAACAATAACAGTTCATCTTCTAGTAATGCGAGCAAATCGATCGAAGCAGGTGTATCAATATCACCTTTTTTCGTTGACTCACTTTCACCTAAAACGATGAAATCAGCATCCTCATCCAAGCGCTCTATCAGTGACTCATCATCGATTAAAGCTAAATGAAAATCTGATACAAGTTCAGTTTCAACGGTATCCAGACAACGCTGGCATTCCATCGGAACTTTCGTATCAATATGTCCATCTAACCATACAATGCGATGATATGCATCCATTGATAGCTTACAGTCTATGTTGATCAATTGATCATTAATTGATCCAACAGCTTCACGAGCGATACGAGCAAAGCGAGACAATGGCAGTGTACCTGACCATGTAAAGCCTTGTTCAGCCCATTTAAACGGCTCAATCTGTGCCGGAAAGGTATTTGCTGACATAATTAAGGCGGCAATTCTACAAATTCATCGGTACTCTGTCAAAGATTAAGATACAATTTTGCACTTCTTTAGACAGAACTCGGGGTAAATTAAGCAATGCACCTGTTGCAGCCGCAACCTGAAGTAACAACTTCATCACTTGTTAGCACCCATTCAACTGATCTACCTCGATTGATACCAGATCAAGTGCAACGCTCATCTTGGCAAAAGTTAACAACTGAAGTAGAACATGTTGATTGGCTCATTTTACACTTTAATCACTGGTTTTCCCACCATAATGTCACATTAGTTAAAGGTGATTTTGAACCAGAATATTTCCCAGCGACAGATCAGCTACCTGGACGAATCCAATTTGCTCATGGTTTTTTTAATAGTGCCTTACATGAAATTAGTCATTGGACGATTTCAGGGGAACAACGTAGAAAGTTACCTGATCTAGGTTATTGGTATGCACCGGATGGTCGAACTGCGGAACAGCAAGCGCTTTTTGAACAAGTAGAAATCAAACCCCAAGCGATTGAATGGTTATTTGCAACTGCATTTGGTCGAAAGTTTCGTGTCTCTTTAGATAACTTAACTGGTGAAGGTGGTGATGGTGCTTTGTTTAAAGACAATGTTTTTAATCAAGTAAAACGTTTTTTTTCAGGTGAGTCTAAATTACCTCGTGATGCTGCACACTTCATTTATTACATCTGCTTGTGTACGCGTAATGGACGAGCATTACAACTTGATGAATTTAAACGTGAATCGCTTGATTGATTGACAAAATTATCACATCTGAGACTTGCATCCGCCCCTTAACACGTTTCATACTTAATTCAGCCATAAAGATCAGGGAGTTATAATAATGTTGCACTTACATATTCATCCTGAAAATCCGCAGGCACGTTTAATCACTCAAGCTGTAGATCGTATACGTGCAGGTGATGTGGTTGTTTATCCAACTGATGCTGCTTATGCAATTGGTTGCCAAATTGGAAATAAAAATGCCATGGAGCGAATTGCACAGATTCGCGGTCTAGGCCCAAAACATCAATATGCGATTATGTGTTGTGATCTATCTGATATTGCAACCTATGCAAAAGTTGATAATGCAATGTATCGACTGCTTAAAAATAATACGCCTGCTGTAACCACCTTTATTTTGCCTGCAACCAGCGAAGTTCCAAAACGTTTGATGCATCCTAAGAAAAAAACCATTGGTTTGCGTATTCCTAGCAATCCCATCGCACAAGCGTTGCTAAAAGAGCTCGGCGAACCACTACTCACAAGCACCCTGATTCTTCCTGATCAAACAGAACCACTAGATGATCCTTATGATATTGAAAATCAACTCGGCAAACGCATAGATGTATTTATTGATGGTGGTTTCGGTACATTATCCACCACTAGTATCGTGGATTTATCTGGAGAAAACCCTGAGATCGTACGTCGTGGTGTTGGAGATGTGAGCGCGTTTGAATAATAAAGAT
>NZ_JADKPY010000027.1:0-76952 GCF_015351505.1 Acinetobacter sp. SK-43 | reverse complement strand
AATAAAGATATAGCAAATGCATCTATTTCAAATGTTAGTGAACATTTATGATTATGCTGATGACCAGACAATCTATGTCATTGAACCTTGGCTTTTAGAACCTATCTATCACCCTTGAAGTCAAAGAAGGGATTATACAAATTAAACATGACAAAAAGGTTTTGAATATTTTTTAGAAGTTAAGATTGTAAAAGACATATTTGAAGATTTAGAGAATCTAAACTTGTGTATTCGATCTCAATGTCAATCAATTATCGAATACGCAATTTTTGATGCTTAATGTCTAAATTGAATCATATAAAATCTGATAACCGCTTTTTCTGAATACCTTTTGCATCAAAATTTTCTGGACTTAACCATTGTTGATAAGCTGGCTCTAAATCTGACCACTCTTCATCAATAATTGAAAACCACGCTGTATTACGATTTCTTCCTTTCACAATTCGATCTTGTCTAAATAAACCTTCATATTGAAACCCGAAACGCAATGCAGCTGCTTTAGAAGGTTGATTACAATCATCACACTTCCACTCAATGCGTCGAAATCTTTGCTTAAAACATTGTTGTAATAATAGAAAAATAGCCTCTGTAGCAGCCCTCGACTTTTTCATTTTATGAGAGAAATAAACATTGCCGATTTCTATGGCACCGTTGTCGAGCCTAGGATTAAGCAGAGCAATCCATCCACAGATTTCACCTTCAATTTCAATTAGAAAATGTGTTGAGCCTTTAAAATTAAATAAATTTTTTAGTGATTCCGTAAGTACAGTTAAATTCAATGGTGCGGCATACGGCAAATAGGTCCAACAACTTTCATCTGGCTCTGTTGCAACACAGTTCCAAATTTGAGAAAAAACTCGATTTGAAACTTCAGAATTGATATCAATTAAATTGACATAATTGCCCTCAATATTTCCACGCACTAGTTCACAAGGCTTAAAGTGCTCAACTGAAAAACTGGTGAGCTGTCCAAATTTGTTTTCTTGTGTTTCTTGATATCTGTACATAAAAAAATGCCAATTTTTTATAATGCGAAGACAATTTAACCATAAAATTCATCTATGGACTGCATACGATGCCATAAGCATAGAAAATACCCTGAGAAACTTAAGGTTTTTGTAAGTGAGCAATTTATTAAATTAGGTAATTCGATTAGAATAGCTGAACTTGTTGTGACATGTGAATTTGCATGTGTCCGCACTTTCTCTTTCATGCTTTTGAAAATTCGCGTGGCTTATAACGGTAATGAATCAAATCCTTTCTTCTACATTGGAGACTTCTCCTTCCATTCGTGTGCTTGACGAATGGCAAGAAGCTGTACCTGAAGATTTGTATATTCCCCCTGCTGCATTTGAAATTTTACTTGAGCAATTTGAGGGTCCTCTAGATTTCCTCATCTATTTAATCCAGAAAAATGGATTTGATCTTTTACAATTGGATATTTCACCAATCGCTACCCAATATCTGTCTTATATGGATAGCATGAAATCGCTCAATATCGAACTCACCGCAGACTATATGGTGATGGCTGCATTACTCGCCGATTTGAAATCTCGTTTGTTACTTCCAAAACCTGTTGCTGTAGATCAATTTGAAAAAGATCCAAAACAAGAACTTATTGATCGACTTAAAACGTATTTAAGAATCAAACAAGCGGCTGAAAAATTAGGGCAAATGCCAATTTTTGAGCGAGATACTTTTAGTACAAACGTAAGCATAGGTCATATTGCCCCGATTTATGAAGGTTATGATGTAGATGCATTACGTGATGCTTTGTTTTGCGTATTCAATCGTCCTGAACCCGTTAAACATGTTGTTGCACAAGAACCTGTATTGTTAGAAGAGCGAATCGCCTTCATCGAAAGTCAACTTGCAACTGGTTTGAGCTTGAGTTTTATTGAGCTGTTAAATCCAAAACAAGGTCGTATGGGAATGGTTGTAACATTTATGGCTGTTCTAGAACTCACAAGACAACAAAAAATTAAAATTATTCATTCTGGTATCGAGGCTCCATTAACTATTCAAGGAGTATCAGCATGAGTTTAGAACAATTCGATTCACATGAAGGCATGTCTCTTGAAGATATCCATCATGATGTTTTGTTGCAAATTGAGGCTATTTTATTTGCCAGCGACTCCCCAGTTTCACTAGCACGACTAAAAGAAGCATTTCAAAACCAATATAATAAGCAACAATTACGTACTTTTGTGCAACAGCTTGCAATGTTGCAGCATGGTCGATCTATTGAATTAATTGAAACTGCACAGGGCTTTCGTTTTCAAGTCCGTGCAAAATATCGAAATATTATCGCGCAAGTTTGGCCTGAACGTCCGACGAAACTTTCTCCTTCTTTACTCGAAACGGTTGCAGTAATTGCTTATCATCAACCTGTAACACGTGCTGATATCGAACAAATTCGTGGTGTTTCAAACAATAGCCAAAACTTGAGAACGCTTTTTGACTGGAACTGGATTAAAGAATCTGGTTTTAGAGATTTACCTGGAAGACCCGCGTTGTTAGTTACAACGCCTCAATTTTTAAATGCTTTTGGTCTAGCTTCGCTAGGTCAATTGCCTCCCCTACAGAACGCCAAGGAAGCATTCATGGCTCTCGATGCACATGCGCCGAAGTCTTGAGAAGGTGAACTGTTGATCATTATGTCTAAGGTTGTGCTGTCATGAGTGAAAAATTACAAAAGGTACTGGCGAGAGTGGGGTTAGGCTCACGTCGTTATATGGAAGAAGTTATTGCTGCTGGTCGTGTCAGCATCAATGGTAAAATCGCCCAAGTAGGTGAGCGTATTGAACCGACTGATGAACTCCGTATCGATGGTCGTAAAGTACAATTCCAGATTGAAGACGAAATACGTCGTCGTGTATTGATCTACTACAAGCCTGAAGGTGAGATTTGCTCACGCAATGATCCTGAGAAACGCCCTACTGTATTTGATCACTTACCCCAAATCGCCAATGATCGTTGGGTAATGGTGGGTCGTCTTGATATCAACAGTACTGGTTTATTGATTTTTACAAATGATGGTGAGCTTGCTAACCGCTTAATGCACCCTTCAAATGAAGTAGAACGTGAATATGCCGTTCGTGTTATGGGTGAAGTCACTCCGCAAATTCGTAACAATATGCTCAAGGGCGTCGAACTTGAAGATGGTCCTGCTAAGTTTGAATCTTTCTCCGAAATTGGTGGCGATGGAATTAACCGTTGGTATCAAGTTGTTGTGAAAGAAGGACGTAATCGTGAAGTACGTCGTATCTTTGAATCACAAGGTTTAAAAGTAAGTCGTCTACTCCGTACTCGTTACGGTACAGTGATTTTGCCACGTGAATTACGCACAGGTCGCTGGATGGAACTCGATAAAGCTGATATCGATAACTTAGCGAAATCAGTTGAATTAAAACCTCGTCAAGGTACAGGCTTATTCGGTATGGCAAAACGTCGTACTGAACGTATGAGTGAAAAACCAATGGCGGCGCGTCGTGGAGGTTATTTACGTCAACAACGTCGTGATGATGAACAACCAGAGCAACAACAACGCCCAAATGCCAATAATAACGGCAACAGTGGACGCAAAACTATTGGCCTGAATAAAGGTTTTAAAAAGTTCTAATTGCTCAGCAATGTAAATAAAAAAAACGCTCAAATTTGAGCGTTTTTTTATGGGACTTAGATATGAAAATCAGAAGCTAGCTAAGCAATACCTTGTGGAATTGCTTTTAATAATTTTTGGGTATATTCATGTTGAGGATTCAAATAGAGCTCATCTGAATTTGCAATTTCAACCACTTCCCCATGATTCATGACCATTACTTGATCTGAAATATATTTCACCACAGATAAATCATGAGAAATAAAAATATAACTCAAACCAAACTCATCCTGTAAATCCTGAAGCAAGTTTAATACCTGAGCCTGTACAGACACATCAAGCGCTGAAACTGACTCATCACAGATCAAAATCTCAGGTTTCAAAGTTAAGCAACGTGCAATCGCAATCCGTTGACGCTGTCCTCCCGAAAACTCATGTGGATAACGATCATATGCTTCAACAGGTAGGCTAACACGCTCCAGAAGCTCTAGTGCAATTTTTTTACGCTCTTGATCATTTTGACCGATCCCATGAATACGCATCGGTTCAAGTAAAATCTGCCCAATGGTAAACCGAGGATTTAATGATGCGTAAGGATTTTGGAAAATGATCTGAATTTTACGTTGATAGAGGGCAAATTCCTTCTCTGACATTGCAAGAATATCTTTACCATCTATAAAGGCCTGACCACCAGTTGCTTCATGCAATCGCATAAGTAACAAACCAATTGTCGTTTTCCCAGATCCAGACTCACCCACCAAACCCAGTGTTTTGCCCTTTGCCAGTCTAAAGGAAACACCTTTCACCGCCTGAAACTCATCACGTCCCCATAAACCTTTACGACTATAAAATGATTTTTTGAGATTTTGTACATCCAAGATAATCGGCTCGTCACCTGTTAAGCCACGACTACGTTCTTGCAGATGAAACGTTGACAGATTAATAGCTTCGATAAGCTGACCATTTTCTTGTTTCATAAAGTCACTGGTCACAGGTAAACGATATGGACGTGAAGATAGTTGTGGACGACAATGCAACAATGCTCGCGTATAGACATCATTCGGTTGTTCTAAAACTTGTTGAGCATCTCCACTTTCACGAATTTCACCATGACGCATTACAATCACTTCATCGGCAATTTCACCGACCAATGCCAAATCATGGGTAATAAACAACATTGACATTTCACGACGTTGACGCAAAGACTCCAACAAATCAATAATTTGTTTTTGAATGGTGACATCCAGTGCAGTTGTAGGCTCATCCGCAATCAGTAGTTTCGGTTCACAAGCGATCGCCATCGCAATCATCACACGTTGTTGTTGACCACCAGATAATTGACTTGGATAAGCATCGATCTTAGTGTCGGGAGATGGAATACCGACTTCTTTCAACAATTCTAAAACACGTGCACGAGCTTGTTTACGCCCCATCCCCAAGTGAATACGCAAAACCTCTGCAATTTGATCACCAACGGTGAATACAGGATTTAATGATGACATTGGCTCTTGGAAAATCATCGCAATATCTTTTCCACAAATATTACGTAACTCTGCAACAGATAGATTGAGTAAGTCTTTATCTTCAAAACGGATTTGGCTCTGTTCTGAAATTTGGCTTTGTCCTTTCGGTAACAATCCCATAACCGCCAATGAAGTGACTGATTTACCACTTCCCGACTCTCCAACTAAAGCAACTGTTTTATTTTTTGGGATACTAAACGAAATCCCTTTAACAGTTTTAATCCATTGTTTGCTCTCGGATTTAAAACTCACCTCAAGATTTTCAACTTTTAATAACGGTGATTCATTTATTGTTGTCATCGCATCTCACTCCGCTATTTCAGTTTTGGATCCAATGCATCACGTAATGCATCAGTAAACATAGAAAATGCTGTCACTAACACCGCCATCGCAATCGATGCGGCAGCCAATTGCCACCATTTCCCTAAAATCAATTCGGTTTGCGCCTCATTCAACATACTGCCCCATGACACAACACCGACAGGAACACCAAAACCGAGGAAGCTTAAGATTACTTCTGACTTGATAAACGCTACCACTAGAATTGAAATCTGAACCAACGCGATATGACTCACGTTCGGGAAAATATGTACAAACATACGACGGAAATGGCTGACTCCAATTGCTTTCGCAGCAAGTACATATTCACGAGATTTATGCTTCATATATTCAGCACGAATCAAACGGAACACTCCTGTCCAGCCTGTTAAACCTAGAATTAATACAATCGAAAGAATACCTTTCTGCTGCAAAACTGCTGCAACAGCCAAAACCAATAATAGATAAGGTATTGAAGTAAAGATGTTATAGAACCAATTGAGCACATCATCTACCCAACCACCCAAATATCCCGCGATTGCACCAAGAAATGTCCCAATTACAACAGCTAAAAGTGCTGATAGTAATCCTACAAGAATCGAAGTTTCTGCGCCTTTAATCGTTTTAAGGAGAACATCTTGCCCCCATTTATCTGCACCGAATGCCAAAGTTGATTTCAGCTCTTGCTTTTGATCAAGTAACTCGCCTCCAAGTTGCTGATTGATTGATTGCATATCCGATGCCAATGGATCGGTTACACCGTAGTAATCAATGGCTCCATAGCCTGAGGTTTGTTGTGCTGTTTGAGTATTTAATTCCCGTAAAATATCTTTTAAAGGATCGACTGGATTTTCAGGTAGAACTTCCACTTGCTTGGCGACTGGACTCAGAGGCGAATCTTCAGTATCAGCGCCCATAAAGGTTGGCGGCGCGTAACTGACTGCGACTTCTTTGTTCCAATCCGAGGCGATTACGCCTGTAACAGATAGTAGCAGCACAATGAAATAGGCGAATACGATGAATAAGGATGCCATAGCAATACGATCAGCTTTTAATCGTTGTACTGCCAAACGCCATAATCCTGAAGATGCGGTGTTGGTCTGAACTTGCGCTTTTCGTTTTGATAATACACTCAGCATAGTTCACCTACTTCAACTCTACACGCGGATCGATTAATTTATAAATCAGATCAGCAATTAAGTTAAAAAACATGGTTGCAGCGGCAACGTATACCGTAATCGCTTTAATCACAGGAAAATCACTTCGTTCAACAGCAATAATGACTTCTCGACCGATCCCTGGAATACCAAAAAAGCGTTCGATCAAAAAGGCACCAATTAACAAAGCAGGTAAAGTTGCCATCACATCCGTCACAATCGGAATCGAAGCATTACGTAAAACATGCACGCCATAGACACGTCGTTCACTCACCCCTTTAGCGCGTGCCGTGCGCACATAGTCCTGATTCACCTCATCCAAAATAAAGCTACGATAGAGTCTTAACGTTGGGGCGATACTTACCACCAACATGATAAGAACAGGTAATAATGCATATTTGAATAGATTTTCACTGAAGCTATCGCTCCAGCCTTGAACTGGAAACCAACCAAGTTGATAAGCAAAGAAGTATTGAAAAATAATGATATAAACCAAAATACTAATCGACATTCCAATCGTGCAAAGCATCATTACCATACGATCAGTCAAACTTCCTCGCACTGAGGCAACAGCCAACGCCAAAATGATCGAAATAACGGTTTGTAAAATCGTCAATGGAATCAAAATCGTCAATGATGGCCCTAAACGCGTGCTTATAATTTGCGAGACTGATTCACCTGTACTCCAACTCACGCCATAATCGAAACTTAGAATTTGCTTGATAAAGATCCAAAGTTGAATGTAATAAGGCTGATCGACGCCTAACTGTTGTCGGATATTTTCTATTTGCTCAGGATTCGACATTTTTCCTGCCAAGATATATGCAGGATCTCCCCCCACCCAATTGAATAAGAAAAAAATCAGCAGCACGACCCCAAGCATCGTCGGGATCATCTGCCATATACGGCGTATGATATATGCCAGCATAAAGATGCTCCCTTATTTCACTCGTTGACCTGTAATTTCATCAAAAAATGCTTTGTTGTTCGGTTTACGTCCGAGGAAATCTTCGACCAACTTTTCTGCTGGTTTTTGGCTGCCTTGAGATAAAATTGTTTGTCGATAATGCTGACCAACTTTTGGATTATTTAAGTTATCGCCAAATGCCGACAACATATCCAAAGCCATAACCTCAGACCACATATATCCGTAATAACCTACTTGATAACCATTCATGATGTGATTGAACTGTCCAGGGAACTCAGTTGTTGGTACGTACCCAAGTGCTGTAGCATTTTCCATTTTCTTCCACACATCCAATGGCTGTACCTTCAAAGCATCCGTTCCATGCAATGCCATATCATACTGGGCGTATAAAGTTTGACGTGCATAATGCAAACCACGACCGTAACTATGTACAGCGGCTAACTTTTTAATTAATGCTTCATCAACTCTTGGGCAGGCAGGTTGGCAATAATCTGCAAGTTTAGAAAGTGTCTCTTTTCGTCTTGCCCATTCTTCATACATCTGAGAAGGAGCTTCTACAAAATCTCGCTCAACGGTAGTGCCCGTTTGTGATGAATATCGAGTGTTGGAAAGGATGCCATGTAAAGCATGTCCAAACTCATGTACAAAAGTTTCTAGCTCATCACTGGTCAATCCTTGACGGTTAAAGTTAGTCACTAAAGCTGAAATAGGTTTACGATCAGTTAATGTACTTCGCCCATAAACACTCCACACAGCAGCATGACCATATTTCCCTTCACGTGGGAATTTGTCCATGTATAGTCCGCCCAGCAATTTTCCAGTTTTGGTATCCGTTACATCGTAATATTCAACTTCATCTTGCCACGCAGGCACTTTTACAGGTTTAAACTCGATACCATATAAGTTAGATGAAATCGCAAATAACCAATCTTGTGCTGCTTGAGTTGGAAAATATTCACGCAGTTTTTCTTGATCTACTTGATATTTAGCTTTGCGTAACTTTTCACTCCAGTACGCTTCACTCCATCGTTCGATTTTGGCTTGCTCAAGAGGAATATTTAATGTTTGAGCTTTAAATGCTTGTAAGGTTTGTACTTCTTTTTGTTCTAAAGGCGAAACTGTTGCATGAATATCTGCCAGAAATGTATTCACTGCCTCAGGTGTTTTTGCCATGCGTTTTTGTAAAACCCATTCAGCATAACTTGATTTTCCAAACAGTTTTGCAAGTTCATATCTCAAATCGACAGCTTGTTTTAATAAATTCAGATTCTTTTCACCACCACGGCGTGTAAATGCGACTTGATAACGCTTTCGTGCCTCGTCATTTTCTGCAAGCTCCATAAATGGACGATATTCTGGATATTCAAATCCTAGTAAATAATTTCCTTTTTCATTTTTCTTTAAAGCATCAATATAGCTTTGTGGTAAACCTTTTACCTCAGCAGCAGTAAATTCTAGCTTCTGCTTATTATCACGAACGTTCCGACTATATTCCTGCTCTATTTTAGTGAGTTGATCCAATATTTCTTTTAAACGCTGCTGTTTATCAACAGGGAGTTGTATCCCTTTTTCTTCAAAATCTTTCAAGATATCAGCTTGAAACTTTTGATCGATAGGATCAGTAGATTTAATTTTTTTAAATTGTTGATAAAGCTTTGAGTTTTGCAAAATTTCAGTTTGAAACTGACTAATTTTAACCTCACAATCTTCTGCAGCTTTGCGAACTGCTTCATCAGGATCTACGTTGCTATACAACCCGATTGGACCGTAAAAATCCTCAAAAGAAGCAAGAATCGCATCCCATTTTGCCAATATTGGAGCGGCTGGCGTATCTTGAGCGAGTTGAAGAGCTTCTAAGGACGTAAGCTGTTTTTTAACATCGTTAATTTTGGCGTCACATAATGCTGGAATATCTTTTGACTGAAATAACGGTAAGGTTTGTCGAGTCAAGTTATCTGCCGATGAAAATTGATTAACTCCCATCGTGAGTAGGCAAAAGGTGGTGAGTTTTAAATTGTAATGTTTCATTGTTACTCCAGTTCTTTAAATTTTATTTCTTCATATCAATATCGATGTACATCCACTCCGCAGGAAGTATTGGATGCTTTTTAAAACCAATCACTCGAGGCTGCGCCAGAATATTTCGGTAACGAGCACCGATCACTTGTACAGGCATATAAACCTCTAAAATACGTGACATTTTTCTGTATATGGCATCGCGCTCTGGACCTGGCACCATGTTTTGAGTTTGTTCATAAAGACGATCAAATTCAGGAATTTTGATACAACCATTGTTCGTTACATTGATATTTTTGCCATAAAACAGCTGCATAAAATTATCGGCATCAGGATAATCTGCGATCCAAGCTGAAGCTTTGAACATGGTTTTACATTGCTTTTCCAACTTCAAGGCTTCTGAAAATGGGAGAGATTGTGTGGTCATCTGTATCTTGAGACCATCAAGGATTTTCTTCCAAAATTCAGCTTGTTGTTGACTACGTAAACTACTACCACTAACAGTCATCTCGATGACCAATGGCTTACCAGTTGGCAAGGTTCTCCAACCATTTGTACCAACTTTGTACTGATAACGATCTAATAATAGGTTGGCTGCTTTGACTGAATAAGGAATACTTGATCTGTAATTTGGGTCATAACCAACAACACCTTCTGGGATTGGTGCTTGTAATTTTTTAGCATCACCTTTTTGCAAGATATTGATGTAGTTATCTGCAGAAAATGCCATCGCAATCGCACGGCGTAAGGCTATTTTTTCTTTGCTTAATCCCCCAACAACAGGGTTTTGCATGTTCCAATAATGATAGTCAAGCGATGGATCAACGATGCGAGATAATTGCACACCTTTTTTCACCAATTCAGGTTTTAACTTACCATTTTGTAAAGCCTGTACAGTCAATTCACCATCAAGTTGAAATAAGTCAACCTCATCTTTACTGAATGACAACCAGCGAGATTGCCCTTCTTCCATCACTTGAATGTCAATCACACCAATCTGAGGCATTTTTTTGCCTTGCATCGCTTTTACAATTTTCTGGTCTTCAGGGGAACTCGCTTTAAAGTTCCATACAAAACTACGAAAATCAGGATTGGCTTTTAAAATAATTCTTGAACCTGGCGTCCAGCGAGACAGCATATACGGTCCTGTACCCACAGGATGACCCATCGCAAACCCAGCTTTGTTTCTATATTTTTCGATCACTTCTCTTGCCACAGCACCTGCTGGTTGATGTGCAAGTAACATTGGAAAGTTTTGATCTGGTCGAGTTAGACGGATAACCAATGTGTATCGGTCTGGCGTTTGTAATCCCACAATCGGTTGGTCGTAATTGAATTTGCCATTCTTTTGCGCTTGCTTCTGTAACGCATCCATTCCAACAATACGTCCATCCAGTAACCAACTGTTCGGTGAATGTAGATTCGGATCCAAGAGTCGTTTAAAGGTATACGCATAGTCAAAAGATGTGAGTTCACGTTTTTTTCCTTTAAAAGCAGGATCATCGGCAAAATAAATCCCTTTTTGCAAACGAATGGTATATGTCAAACCATCTGCACTAATCTCAGGTAATGCGACTGCCGTGCGAGGGACTAACTTTGCTGGTGAGGCTAAATAATCATATGTATATAAAGTCTCGAAAATCGAACCATTCACATGTGCAGAATACAAATCATGCACACCTGCAGGATCAAAACCAGTTTCAGCGACTGGAAAAACATAACGCAATACTTTATTTGGATCAGCTGGACTTTTAGCAAATGTCAAAGTGGTTGTAGAACTCGCTATAAGTCCAACACAAAGCGCCAAACTGTAGGATTTCAATGAAAGTTTATAATTTTGCTTCATCTTGAACTCAACACTTATTTTTGTCGTGGTGAAGCAATATCTAAATATTGCCAGTTACTGTTCATAATTGGATGGGCTTTAAAACCTTGAACGTGGGATTGGATCACCCAATTTCGAATACGGGTATCTTGTAAAATTAGAGGATTGTCAGCTTCAATTTGACGACTCATTTTTTCGTAATATGGCATGCGCTTTTCTGGAGGCTGTTGCATCGCTTGTTTATACAAACCATCATAGGCTGAAGAGCTATAGCACGACTGATTACCTCTGCCTACATTCGGTCCATATAATAGTTGCGTGAAATTTTCTCCTTCAGGATAATCTGCATGCCAAGCTCCACCCCAAATCATATATTGACATTGCGTCGCTGCTTTTAAGTTATCGGCG
Organism: Acinetobacter sp. SK-43; assembly: GCF_015351505.1. Lineage (NCBI taxonomy): Bacteria > Pseudomonadati > Pseudomonadota > Gammaproteobacteria > Moraxellales > Moraxellaceae > Acinetobacter > Acinetobacter sp. SK-43. Next base: position 65,176 of record NZ_JADKPY010000027.1, on the reverse strand, counting down.
AAGTTACTTACTCTGAAATCTGCGCGAATGCCGATCGCATCTAAATTCTTTTTCCACAACTCCGAATACATCACTGAGGATGAGCCACTTTCAGTATTTATTTTTAGAACAAGTGCTTTGCCATTTGGCAGATTTCGATAACCATCAGCACCTTTTTTATAACCAAAATGATCTAACAGTTTATTAGCCAAACTCGGGTTATAGCCAATACTACTTCGATATTTTGGATTGTGCCCATTTACCCCCGCGGGTACCAACATTTCAGCTTTAACAGCCTGTCCTTTTCTTAATATCCGAATATATTCATCAACATTAAATGACATCGCAATTGCGCGTCTTAATGCAATTTTGTCCAAACTGTTCCCACCTATGATTGGATCACGCATATTCAGCATGGTATAGGTGATCTCTGCCTCCTTGTTAGGATAAAGTCGAATCCCCTTTTGTCGCATCGCAGGCTTAAGTTGATTATTTTGGTCTAAAACTTTAGGAATGGAACTCGAGGTGAGCTTATCGAAATCGAGTTGTTTTGATTGAAAAGCCAGCCAACGTGACTGCTCTTCTTCAATAATACTGATATTTACTTTACCAATTTGAGGCATTTTTTTGCCTGTCATTTCTTTAACTAACTGGTTATCCCAAGCAGTTCCTGTCGATTTAAAATTCCAAACAAAACCTCGATAATCTGGGTTAGCTACAAGTTCTATTTTACTACGGGGCACATACTTACTCAGCATGTAAGGTCCTGTACCTACGGGATGCATTCCCAATCGATCTTTATAATAATCAACTACTTCACGAGCAGTAGCACCAAACGTACTATAAGCTAGAATATAGGGAAAGTTATAATCAGGTTGAGTCAAGGTAAATTGAAGTGTGTACCGATCTAAGGCTTTTACCCCCTCAATCTTGGCATCATAATTGAAGCGACCTGTTTGCTTCGCTTGCTCAACTAAGGCATTTGCACCCACAATTTTCTGGTCGATAAATGCATATGAAGAAGAATGATTTTTAGGATCTAAAATACGTTTGACCGAATACACATAGTCTTCTGCAATTAACTCTCTACGCTGACCTTTAAATGCTGGATCAGCAGTAAAATAAATACCTGGCTTTATTTTAAATATATAAACTTTCCCATTTTCTTTGATCACGGGCATGCTTTGTGCCGTAGCTGGAACCAACTTGACAGGATTAGCTAGATAATCGTATTGCAGCAATCTCTCAAAAATAACATCGGCTACATTACCGCTATAAAAATTAAAAGTTTTGACCATATCAAAACCATCGTCAGGTGCTTCAAATGCGATTCGAAGCACCTTATCCGCTTGCGCTGGAGTTTTAGCGTTTCCCAAAGGAGCAAATACAATAACGGTTGAGAACAAAGCGACCGTAAAAAATTTAGACTTCAATTCAATGCTCACATTATCGTTTTTTAATAAATACTAGACTTTCGAATAGCATTCAACCACACATCGATCTCACCTGCCTGACTTAATCCAATGATCTTGTTCACAAAAATGAATGGTTTGTGATATTTTTACCAATCATAAAAATAATTCAGATGTAAAACCGACATCAAGACCCAAAATTACAGTGCTAATTTCATGCCACTTTTCAAACAAATTTAAAATAGAAAAATTAGACTCCAGTCTATTCACCCCTCTAATCAATATTTATTCATCCTAATTAAAAGTAACTTTATGCAAAATCTCATTTTTTCATAATATTCTTAACAATCAAAATAAGAGACTATAAATACATGTTTTAAAATACATAAAATAAAAATGCACCAAATAAATGCACATATAAATTAGCATGTTTCATTTTAATACCATGTATAAAATCTAGAAAACTGTAAAAAAATGCCAATAAAAAATATTTTTATAAATTCATAATTTTTTAATAAATAGTAAAAATATGAAAAGCTTATTCAATAAAACTAGAACGCTTTTACACAATTTATTCTAGATTAAACCTGATCCAAAAAATGTATTTGGCACATGTCTTGCTAAAACGCTCTTGTTCAGTCTTTAAGAGTGACAATCCACTAGGGGTTATAAATTTAATGAAAAAAACCAATTTCGTTCAATCAAATGCTATGCCAAAAGCGAGCAAAACCGTACTCAAACTCAGTACCCTGAGTCTCAGTATGTTGTGTTTAACCATGACCCATGCAGCTGAAAACGAGTCGACCACGGAGGATAAACCCGCCAAAGTCGTCAAAGTTGCCGTTACAGGATCATCGATTAAAGGCGTTGCTGCACAGAGCGCATCTCCGATCACGGTGATTAGAGCAGATGACCTTGTAAAGCAAGGTGTTACGACAGTCGAAGAAGCTTTAACCAAGGTTAGTGCCAATCAAGCAGGATTTTCTACCGCACAAAATGTGGGTGCAAGCTATACCGAAGGTTCATCCGCAAACTTGCGTGCATTAGGTACTGATAAAACATTAATCTTATTGAATGGTCGACGTTTAGCATACAGTCCATTTAGTACCTCAACCACAAACCTAAATATTATTCCAATGGCAATGGTTGATCGTATTGAGATTTTACGTGATGGTGCTTCGGCAATTTATGGTGCGGATGCAATTGCTGGGGTAATCAACTTTATCACCAAGAAGTCTTTTGAAGGTTTAAATATTAGTGCTGGCTTTATTCAACCAGAACAAAGTGGTGGTGATAAACAAGACATTTCCATTTTTGGGGGTTATGGTGATCTTGATGAACAAGGCTTTAATCTTATGGGGGTTATTGACTATCGTCGTTCAAATGACATCATGGCGAAAGACCGTAAAATTAGCCGACGCGGTGGTTTAATACCGGAGCTTGGTATTGATGGAACTTCTGCAAATGGTTTCCCAGCAAATTTTCGTGATCCCGTTACAGGAACTCTTGGTAATCCTTATGGCGATCTAAACTGTAATAATGCACCAAATACTATCGCTGATGGTGGGCTCTGCTATCTCAACACGCAAGCATTGATAGGAATTGCACCCAAAACAGAAACAATATCTGCTTTAGGACGAGGTACGTTCAAATTAAATGATAATTTCAATGCTATCGCTGAATATGTTTACTCACGAAATGAAGTGACTACATCAATCGCACCTGATGTTTACAGCCGCTCAGTTACTCTTCCTTCTACAAGCCCATACTATCCTGGTAATGGTATAACCCCTGAAGTCGCTGGATTAAGTGGTAATCCCCTTGAACTTTATTTGAGATCACAAGCTGGTAATCGCATGTCTAATCCAGTGAATGAATCACATCGGGCGTTAATCTCTTTAGAGGGTGAAGCTTACGGTTGGGATATCAATACAGGTTTATCTTATGCACGTAGCGAAGCGACAGACGGTTTTGCTGGAGGGTATTTAAACAAAAGTAAACTCCAAGATGCTTTAAACAATGGAACCATTAATCCTTTTGGCCCTAGTGAAAATCAAGAACTTTGGAAGTCTTTTGAAGTAAAAGGCGATACTAACACTGGTACGCTCACAGCCACCACATTTGACTTTACTATTAGTCGTCCAATTTACACGTTACCTGCTGGTGACGTAGGCTTTGCTTTGGGAGGTAGTTTTAGTAAACAGGACTGGAAAGCCAATGTGAACTCAGAAATTGTAAGTCAAGTTCCTGGTAGCGGTATTGATCCTAGTAAACCTGAAAGTAAAGGTAAGAGAGATATCACCGCAGCTTTTGCAGAGTTACATGTTCCAATTACCAAAACCTTAGAAGCACAACTCGCTGCTCGATATGATGACTATAGTGATTTTGGTGATACATTTAATCCTAAAATCGCTTTCCGCTGGGAACCGATTAAACAATTAATGTTCCGTACCTCATACAGTACTGGTTTCCGAGCGCCAAGCTTATATGACATCAATGCCCCTCAAAGTAAAACTTATACGGGTGCTCGCTACGATGACCCTGTGCTATGTCCAAATGGCAAGGCTATATCGCCTGAATACCAAACTGAATGTAATACCCAATTCTATCGTACACAAGGTGGTACAAAAGACTTACAACCTGAAGAATCAACCTCAATTACAGCAGGTTTTGTAGTAGAACCGATCAAAAATTTAGTGTTCTCTGCTGATTATTACAACATCAAAATTGATGGGCTAATTAACAGCATCGGTGAAGCAATGATTTTCGGTGATCCTGAAAAATATGCAGATCGCTTCATTCGAGGGGCTGATGGTCGATTGGAATATATCAACAGCGCACTAACAAATATGGGTGGAGTTAAAACTGAAGGTATTGATTTAGCGCTAAATTATCTTTCACCGATGACTTCTACTGGTCGTTTTGGCTTCGGCATTGATGGTACATATATTATCAAATACGACCGTCAAGAAGAGAAAGGTGGTGCATGGGAAGGTTATGTTGGTAAATACGATGATCCAGCAATCTTACGTTGGAAACATGTTGCCAATCTTAACTGGAGCTACGAAAACTGGAAAATGGTCTTCGAGCAAGAGTTCTACCGTGGCTATAAAGATCAAAACCAAATTGGTGATGAGAAATATGATAATCACCGCGTAAGTGACTATACCCTGTACAACGTTTCAGGAACGTATAAAGGTTTTAAAAATCTAGAATTGACTGCTGGTATCAAAAATCTATTTGATGCTGAACCTTCTGCTTCGAATGTGCTCGATAACTTCCAATATGGTTATGACCCTCGCTATAGCGACGTAACGGGACGTGCATATTTCCTCAGAGGCACTTATAAATTCTAAAACTCTAACCACTGCAAGATGTTCCTTTTTGTCTTGTAGTGGTTCAACGTAATCCTGATGTCTATATAAGATAAAAATTGCTATCAAGATTTTCAATCTAGGCTAAATACTTTTATATAACTCAGCGATTACATTTTCAGGAGCAATTATGGGCATACCCTTTGCTGAAAGTGAAAATCAATCTGCCAAACGTCTCGTCGGACTTGGTCTAGTTTTATTTTTACATCTTGTGATCGCCTATATTTTAGTAACAAGTTTAACCACTGATTTTACTAAACCAGTCGAGAAGCCTGTAGAACTTCAGATTATTCAAGATATTGAACCACCACCACCTCCTCCACCCAAACCGGAGGAAAAACCACCTGAACTACCCAAAATGGTTGAGAAAGTGGCAAAAATGCCTGATCCGCCTAAGCAGGTGGAGAAAGTAACACCTATTGCAAAACCAACACCTACACAACCAACCAAAACTTCAGTGGCAACACCTGCACCTGTCACAGCGGCTTCTCCAAGTCCTAGCCCTGTTGCTGCTCCAGTTGCAGCTGCTGCTCCCCCAGCACCTGCAAAACCAGCTGGAATTTCACGAGGAGTTTCTGAAGGTGAAGCCGGTTGTAAAGAACCTGGTTATCCACGTGAACAGGAAATGGCTGGTGAAGAAGGTACTGTGCGTATGCGCTTACTTGTGGATAGCTCGGGCAAAGTAATCGATGCAAAAGTCAAAAAATCGAGTGGTGTACGTGAGTTAGATAAAGCCGCGACCAAAGCTTATAGCTTATGTAGCTTCACACCAGCGATGAAAGACGGTGTACCTCAACAAGATTGGTATGAAATCGAATACACATTCAAGATTTCTTAATAAATATAGAAGTGAATTAAACAATTTTTTGGAGAATTTAAAATGAATACAACTGTAAAAAAAATCTCTCGATTTGCTGCGATAGGTCTTATCTCAACCAGCACTCTGCTTCCAATTAGTTCTGTTTTGGCTGAAGAAACCACGCAACCCACAGCTGTAACTACGGTCGCGACTGATGCAACAACACAATCATCACCAACACCACCACCTCTTCCTGCGACTGAAGAAAAAGTGCATAACCCTTATGGCTTAGAAGCTTTATGGCGTGAGGGTGATCTCGTTGCAAAAACAACCTTATTCATCCTTGTTTTAATGTCAATTGGTACGTGGTACATCATCCTTTCAAAACTATTTCAGCAAAGCAAAATCAAACGCCATGGTACTGAAGCTGAACGTAACTTTTGGGAAGCAGATACGTTAAATAGCGCAAAAGAAAGCTTAGACCCTAGCAGCACGTATCGCTACATCGCTGAAAAAGGTATTCACTCAACCAAACATCATGATGGCACCTTATTAGAACGCATTGATTTCAACACATGGGTAACGATTTCGATTCAACGTGCGATTGATAAAGTACAAAGCCATTTAGGTAACGGCTTGGCATTCCTTGCAACAGTGGGTTCAACTGCACCTTTCGTTGGCTTATTTGGAACAGTTTGGGGAATTTATCACGCATTGACTGCGATCGGCATTTCAGGACAAGCATCTATTGATAAAGTTGCTGGGCCTGTGGGTGAAGCATTAATCATGACCGCAATTGGCTTAGCTGTCGCTGTACCTGCAGTACTTGGTTATAACTGGCTGACTCGTCGCAATAAAGCTGTCATGGACAATGTCCGTTCATTTGGCTCTGACTTACATGCAGTTTTACTCAGTGGCGAATTGCGCAGCAATCCTGTCAATCGTGATTCTAAATAAGGAATACGATTATGGGCATGATGATAAATTCAGATCAAAGTGATGATGATGTGATCGGCACCATCAACACCACTCCACTTGTGGACATCATGCTGGTGCTTTTGATTATCTTTTTAATCACTGTTCCAGTGGTCACACATACAGTTCCTGTAAAGTTACCTGAAGAAAAGAACACACCTTACGCCACAACCCCTCAAAATATTCAACTTTCAGTCAACAAAACTGGCGATATTTTTTGGAATGAACAATACGTTGCAAATAAAGAAACTTTACTTGCTCGTTTACAAGTTGAGGCACAAAAGCGCCCGCAACCTGAAGTTCATATTCGTGGTGATCAATTGACACACTACGCTGCAATTGATCAGGTAATTAGCACCACCCAACAAGCGGGTATTGGCAAAATCGCATTTGTCACTACTCCACCTAGTTCACCTTAGTCAGACGATAAGGAGTTAGTCATGGGTATGAATGTCGGACCAAAAAGTGGCGAAGATGATGTGATGCTCGATGTCAACATGACACCTTTAATTGATGTCATGCTGGTGTTATTGATTATGTTCATCATCACAATTCCAATCCCAAACAATGCCATTAATATCAATTTACCTAATGGTGCACCACCGCCACCAACCGATCAGAAACCACCTGAAACCATCAACTTAAGAGTCGATGCACAAGGTCGTATTTTCTGGAACGATCAAGCTGTTGCTGATCGCCAAGCATTGAAGGTTTTGTTTGAATCTGTTGCGCAAAAAGCTGATCAGGATCAGATCAAGTTTAAACCTGATCCTCAAGCTGAATATAAAAATATTGCTATGGTGATGGCATTAGCTCAGCAAAGCAAAGTCACTAAAATAGGAATCGTGAGTAATAACTAGAAAAATAAACACTAACTATTAGGCTTCACAATTCTAAGTTCCTCCTGTGCTAACAAGTCCGCTTGTTAGCTTTTTTTATTTAATTTCACTTATGACGATTGGGAGAACCAAACTATTTACTTTATATCCTTTTGGTTTGTCATTGCAGGCATCTCCTGTCACCGTTGTTTTTATAACATAAGGCGAATACGGCATCACGTTTAAATAACCCGTGTTATCTGATCCTGTACGACAATCTTCTGCATCAAGTTTTTCGTCATAGCGACCAGCATTAGAGGACTCCTGAACTTCAGTAATCAACTTGGCATTCCATTGGCTCAAATAAACTAAACTTTTAGTAGCTTCAACAGTTCCTTGTCCCGAACCAGCACTTTCGATTTCAACCAGTTCGATCGATTTACCTTTATACATCGTTGGATGAACTTTAAATGTATTCGATTGACCACCAAACTCTTTTAAAATTTTTGCTTGTTTGAGCTTTGGTCGAGTCAATACATAACCCGCCCAAAAGTTACGCCCAGCATTTTCAAAACTAACACCAGACAAATAAGCTTCTTCGCCAGAAATTAATTTTACTTTTTCCGTGTGATCAATCTGAATGGCTTGCTGAGGATTCGCATTTGAATCTTGTAAATTAGTAATCCAATTAATGATGGTTTTATCTATTGGTACAGCAGCATAGGATGCTGAGACTGGAATCAAAAATCCAAATAAAATGGATAGAACTAATTTATTTTTCTTGTTCATTTTAAACCTTACTTTTTACAATCAAAAATCTCACATGAAATATGATACTCGGAAATGTCATCCACAACCTGCGTGAATTTTGCAATATATTGTTTCTGCGAAATAATAAAAACAAGAACAGAAAGAGAACAGGTTTTGTGGATGACAATGCCTTTGCCTACTTTGGGCGAAACCAAAGTAGGGCGAACTGCAAGTTTATCCCTAACTTTAGATTGAACTCGGCGAGACTCCGTTAAGAGCAACTATTTTGATTCTCATTAAAATTTAAGTTAATTAAACTTTTCCAACTCAATCCATTCTGCATCAGGAAAATGCTTTGCCAAATAAGCCTTTAAATAATCCGCTGTATCTTTAGAAATGAGGGGATCTTTCGATTCATCTTTTAAGTTATATACCAAAGCATGCAAACTCAAACCACGATGTTTTAAAGCTTCTAAACTCAACAAAGTGTGGTTAATGCTTCCCAAACGTCCAGAAGTCACCAAAATCACAGGAAATTGATGTTGAGCAATATAATCAATGGTCAATAACTCTGTGGTTAAAGGCACCATTAAACCGCCCGCACCCTCTAACAGCACCACCTCAAAACGCTGAGCAAGCTCTTTAGTTGCAGCTTCGATCTTGGCAAAATCTAACTCACGCCCATCTAAACGTGTAGCTAAATGTGGTGAAGCTGGATAAGTAAAAATCTCAGGCATGGTCAATTTTTCATGATCTTCCTGAAACCAGCCACTCCCCATAATTTCACGGTGCTTTTCGATGTCTTCAGACACATCGACATTGCCAGTTTGCACCAACTTCTGGGTGATAACACGCTGCCCTTGTTCAGTCCAAAGTTTGGCGAGATAACCTGTGGCATAAGTTTTCCCAATTTCTGTATCAATACCACTGACAAAATAAATTGCTGCACTCATGCTTTTCTCCGCGCAATCACGTAAATCGGATGATAAGTTAGGCGAAAACCTTGCTCATCATGAAACTGTTGATAATCATAATAAAACTGCTGTAAAGATTGCTTGGTCCAACGATGTGACTTTGCTGTTGCAGTCACCCCCGTCGCTTTTAGATGATGCAGCACTAATTTAGGATCATCAAAATATAGATTTTTTTGTTCTTCTTGTATAAACACAATCTCAAAGCCATTTTCTTCAAGTTTCTGTTTCAACACTTCACTAGAACAATAATTTAAACCTTGCCCAGTCAGCTTTTTGATTTCGATTAAATTATTTTCACCAAATGTTGAGAAACCCAAATAGCCTTCCGTTTTTAAAGCATCATGAATTCGTTGTAATAACGCAGGTAGATCAGTCATCCATTGCAAAGCTGAACTCGAAATCACCGCATCCAATTCTGATGGTAATTCAAGCTGCTCAATATCTCCGATCAACCAAGCTATATTTTGAACCGTTGAAAAATGCTGACCTACATCCTCATAAAGATCATTTAAAAATAATTGATCAAACTGAAAATGAGTCTGAAATAAATGCGTTAAATTACCCGACCCACAACCGATCTCAAGTACAGAATCAAAAGTCTTTGGACAGTACGCTTTCAGATATTCAAATAACTGTGCACTGATCTGCTTTTGCACTACAGCATGCTCAACGTAACTTTGCCCTGCTTTGGCAAAACGTTGAGCGACTAAAGCTTTATCGACACTCACAAACATTCCACCAATTTTTCTAATTCAGCTTTTTGAACCATAGACGTTAATGAGATACGTAAACGTGAACTATTTTGCGGTACTGTTGGCGGTCGCACAGGCATGGCATAAAAACCTTGTTGCTGAACATAACGTGCTTTTTCAATCGCTGCGTTACTTTCGCCGACAATAATTGGAATAATATGGCTACTCGATGGACTTGAAAAACCTTTTGCAATCACCGCCTGCTGTAAAAAATGACTGATCTCAGCCAAGTGCTGACGCTGCTGCTGCATATTTAAAACTTTATTAAAGATAAAGTCAGACCATGCCATTGAGATTGGTGGTAACGCTGTGCTGAAAATCAAAGGACGCATTTTATTAATAAGATAATCACGGATGATAGGATCACAGATAATATAACCGCCAATCGAAGCAATCGCTTTGCCAAAAGTCCCAACAAGGAAATCAATCTGATGCAATACACCATATTGCTCAGCACAACCTAGTCCTTGCCCACCTCTCACACCGATGGCATGAGCTTCATCAACATACAACATGGTTTTGACAAAACGTTGCTTTAACTGCGCCAGTGCCGCTAAATCCGTTTCATCTCCATCCATACTAAAAATACTTTCAGTCACCACAATAATACGTTCAACTTGCTCATCTTGTTGATACTTTTGCAATAACTGTTCCAAATGCTGCAAATCATTATGACGATAACGCACATATTGAGCATTCGATAGACGAATACCATCAATCATACTGGCATGAACTAGTTTATCCGCCAAAATTACGGTTTTACTATCAGCTAATGCAGGCAAAATACCGATATTCATGTGATAGCCACTATTGAAAAGCAAGGAAGCACGACCAAAAGCTTTGCTTAGGCTATTTTCAAATTGCTCGTACTCTGCAAAATTACCAGTCAACAAACGCGAAGAAGAAGAACTAAATAACGCCCGTTCTATTTTAAGCGTATCGAGAAATTCTTCTCTTAAACTAAAATCAGCGGCTAAACCTAAATAATCATTGGATGCCAAATTCAACATGGTTCGATCTTGAATGGTGATCCATCGTCCCTGCTGTTGATTTGCAGTAAATTGGCGGAAATTACCTTGCTGTTTGAGTTGGTCAAGCTGCTCAGCATAATGATCAAGCAAGGACATTAGCTTGTGCTCCTTGCATATTTTTGACCACTTCACTCATCTGCACTAATAAGTAATTTAGCTCATCATCGGTGATCACATACGGCGGCATCACGTAGACCAATTTTCCAAATGGTCGCACCCAAATACCACGTTCAACAAACTGCTGCTGTAAGCTTTTCATGTCAACACTAGAGGTTAATTCAACCACTCCAATCGCACCTAATACACGTACATCTGCAACATGATCAAGTTCTGCTAAATCACTTAATTGCTGAACAAGGATCTTTTCAATACGTTGAATATTGCTCTGCCAATCTTGTTCAACTAATAATTGAGTACTTCTTAGAGCAACAGCACAAGCCAGAGGATTCGCCATAAAGGTTGGACCATGCATGAACACGCCCGCTTCGCCACGACTAATGGTTTCAGCCACTTGTTTAGTCGTTAATGTTGCAGATAATGTCATATAGCCTCCAGTCAAACCTTTACCGATACACATGATATCGGGTTCAACTTGTGCATGCTCCCAAGCAAACATTTTACCTGTACGCCCAAAACCTGTTGCAATCTCATCAAAGATCAATAACAAATTGTATTGCTGACATAATTCTTTGGCTTGGCGCAAATACTCAGGATGATAAAAACGCATCCCTCCTGCACCTTGCACAATTGGCTCAATAATTAGTGCAGCAATACTGTGATGATGCTGTTCGATCTGGTGTTTGAGCTCTTGAATATCTTGTGGATTCCACTCTTCATCAAAGCGACTTTGAGGTGCGGGTACAAAGATTCGATTCGGTAAACTTGAGCCAAAAATCTGATGCATTCCCGTAACAGGATCACACACAGACATCGCATTCCAAGTATCACCATGATAGCCAGAACGTGTAGTAATAAAATTGGTTTTCTCAGGTTGATTCAACGCAGCCCAATATTGCACAGCCATTTTTAAAGCCACTTCAACTGCAACTGAACCTGAGTCAGCATAGAAAATTTTATCTAAACTCGGAGGCGTAATTTTTAATAAGAGTTTACCCAATTCAATTGCAGGTTCATGCGTCAAACCACCAAACATGATATGCGCCATGTTTTGCAATTGATCAGTAATCGCTTTATTAAGTTCAGGGTGGTTATAACCATGAATCGCACACCACCATGACGACATGCCATCAACCAAAGTTCGACCATCCTCTAGTTCGATGGTTGCACCATAAGCACGTTTCACTTTACAAGTTGGCAGTGGATTTAACATCGAGGTATAGGGATGCCATATATGTTCTAAATCAAATAAATCGGTCATCCTCTACCTCATTTGCTGCTATTTCAAAATTTTCCATTTGCCTGATCACACTTTTTCGATACTCGTAAATGTCATCTGCAACCTGCGTGGTATAAATAAAATACAAGGCTTCGTACACTAGATCAAAAGAAAAAAATGAAAGAAGTGAACAGGTTTTGCAGATGACAAATGGTTTTGCCTACTTTTCCCGAAATGAGAAACATCGTTTCGTAAGGTAGGTCGCCGAAGGCATATCCTGAAAATGGATGAGTACTCGGCACGATTCCGTTAGATCTATAAAATAGGTTTTATCTTAAACTTGTCAAAATCTAAAATATATTGCGAGAACTTTCATTTCAAGCAAGATTGAACGTTGAGTAAATAAAATCTTCAATTACTTGCACAGTATGCTCCACCATAAAACATGGAAAACCATGAGAAGCATCATCAATAGAAACAACAGTTAGATTTTTTGCAGCTAAATTCTGGATATTTTGAACAACTTGGTAAGGAACCAAAGCATCATGCTCAGCAAACACATGCAACTGTCTGCCTTGATAATTTTCATACAAACCAACCAAATTTAATTGCTCCAACAACTGCAAGCCATCCCTAAGCAATGCAATCGCTTGTGGACGAATCAATTTCTGCATAGTTAAGAAGTCCTTTTTGGCAGAACTAGCCCCCTGACACACCAATAAACCAAACCGTTTTAGCGTAGTAATCGCATCTTGTTCAAATGATTGTTTAAACTGCATAAAAGTTTCGACTGGCATTGCTGTCGTCCAATCAGCTTGAGTAACAAAACATGGATTCGATGCCAAAGTGATTAACAGCTTCTGTTCAGCATATTGCTGTTGAATTTCATTAACTAATATCGTTGCCAGTTGACCACCCAGCGACCATCCCACAATGACATCAAATTTCACTGCAAGTTCGACATGCTGCTGCAAAACTTCACTATCGAGAGCATTAAAAATATTCATCCGCTCAACGAGATACCCCTTTTGTTCAAAAGCATCATGTAAAGGTTTTAATAATTCGGCACCACCACCCCAGCCAGTGATGAGTAAGATTTTTTTAGACAATGAGATACCTGTCGATTGCATAATCATTTTGTATAAAACATCGCATAAATTGGTTATTTTTCCTAGCGAGGTCGATTCGATTTGTTAAAATATGACCTATCACACTTTGAGATCAAAATGATGAATACGATAAAGTCCAAAGTTCTTATCGTTTGTAGCACACTTATGTTGCTCGGATCAGCGAGTTCAAGCTTTGCTCAAACCTCTATTTTCTCTAAACAAAATACCGCTCAAAAAGAATGGGTTGGACAGTCTGCACCAGATTTCAAACTGCAAGATCAAAGTGGAAAATGGCATACGTTAAGCCAATACAAAGGCAAATGGATTGTGCTTTATTTCTATCCAAAAGACGATACAGCTGGTTGTACCCAAGAAGCCAATCAATTTAAATCGCTTTATCCTCAGTTTTTAAAATCTAATGCTGTGGTACTAGGTGTGAGCTTGGACGATGTCGCGTCACATCAGAAATTCTCAAAAAAACTAGGACTTCCTTTCCCAATTTTGGCTGATGATAAAGGCGACCTTGCTGGAAAATTTGGCATTGTTCGAAATCTAGGTATTACCAAAATTGCTAAGCGAGAGAGTTTTTTAATTAATCCACAAGGTGCAGTCATTTATCATTACACGAGTGTGAATACACAGACACATGCCGATCAAGTATTGAAAGATTTAAAAAACTTACAGAAAAAATAGAATATCAAATAAAAAAACTCAGCATGTGCTGAGTTTTTTTATTTCACAAATCTTAGATTTGCGATTGAATATAATTCTGTAAACCAATCAATTCGATCAAACGTAATTGTTTTTCTAACCAATAAGTATGATCTTCTTCTGTGTCAGAAAGCTGCTGACGCAACATATCACGGCTAATAAAATCGCCTTTTTCTTCGCAGAGTTTGATTCCTGTCGCCAGTTTTTCACGTACATGATATTCAAGTGCTAAATCGGCTTTTAAACAACTTACGACATCAGTACCCACATTAATGTCTTCACGGTTCATGTTTGGTTGTGCACCTAAAAACAGAACACGGCGAATAATGGCATCTGCATGTGAGGCTTCTTCTTGCATTTCATGATCAATGCGTTCATAAATTTTGCTCAAACCCCAATCTTCATACATTCTTGAATGAATTAAATATTGATCACGAGCAGCCAACTCACCGCCAATGAGCATATTTAAATAGTCGATGACTTCTGGATTGCCACGCATAATATTTACTCCTTTCGAATACAAGTATTATGAGCAACTTACAAGACATTTGCAAAAAATTAATTGTGTAAGTTTATGATTTTTATAAAATTAAAATGAGAAACATACGCATTTACAGTTCTAATTCGCATAATTTGTTTAGATAAAATAAGCTCTTGCAGATTTATTACCCCATTCGAAGCGGTAAAGTTACATCATTTTGTATTATTTGATTTTTGTAACGATTAACAATACTTCTTATTTGAAAGTGGAATTGATCAAAAAAACATTAAAAATGACTGGTCAGCTGTTGTTTGTTTGAGCAAAATTCGCTAAATAACTTCAATCACAAAAATCATTAGGAAAAAAAATGGATAAAAGTAAAGCAATTCTAGTCACGGGTGCGACGGGTTATATTGCAGGCTGGATTATAGAACGCTTACTCAACCAAGGTTATAAAGTTCACGCAACCGTTCGAGACCCCTCAAAAAAAGATAAAATTCAACATCTCTATGACCTCGCTGAAAAATCATCAGGTGAAATTCATTTTTTTAAAGCAGACTTACTTGAAGCACATTCATTTGATGAAGCTATGAAAGGCTGTGAGGTTGTTATTCACACTGCGTCCCCTTTCGTAGTCACCAATTACAAAGATGCCGTAAAAGACATTATTGAACCTGCTGTGAAAGGAACAGAGAATGTACTAGAAAGTGTAAACCGCACTGATTCAGTAAAACGAGTTGTTGTGACCTCAAGTATTGCATCAACCTACGGTGATGCGATTGAGATTCAAAATACTGCTCATAATGAATTTGATGAGAGCCACTGGAATAATAGCAGCAGTGAAACTCACCAACCATATCCATATTCAAAAGTGGCTGCCGAACGTAAAGCATGGGAAATGGCTGAACAACAAGATCGCTGGAGCCTTGTTTGTATCAATCCTGCTCTTGTTATGGGTCCATCACTCACTGATGCGAGTCAATCAGGCAGTATTGAAGTATTACAACAGTTTGGTAATGGCACAACCTTATTTGGTGTTCCACCAATGTGGAATGGAATCGTAGATGTTCGAGATGTTGCGGATGCTCACGTTGCAGCTGCCTTAAATACTCAAGCAAAAGGTCGTTATATTATTTGTGGTGGCACACTAAGCTTATTAGAAATGGGCAAAGCTTTAACGCAGAAGTTTGGTTATAAATATCCTTTTCCACACTTTACTGTACCTAAAGCAGCATTCTCATTGGTCGCACCAATATTTGGGCACTCTCGTCAATTCGTAAAACTCAATATGGGATATCCAATTTATTTTAATGCTCAACGTAGCGTAGATGAATTGGGTATCGAATATAGAGACATTCGAGAAAGTGTTTGCGAACATTTCCAACAATTACTTGATGATGGCATTGTAAAAAAACGTGCATAAGCAAAAAGCCCGTTCAATGTGACTCACTGAACGGGCTTTTTTATAGCTTTATTAGGCTTCGTACTGTGCAAGGAACTCTAAAAACTCTTGCTCGTTCATTACACGAATGTCTAACTTTTGTGCCTTATCAAGTTTGCTGCCTGCTTTCTCACCTGCAACGACACATTTGGTTTTACTTGAAACACTACCGCTCACACGCGCACCTAAAGCTTGAAGCCGCTGGGTTGCTTCATCACGCCCCATACTTCCCAATGTGCCAGTCACAACCCAACTTTCACCATTCAAAGGTTGGCGAGTTGGTGCAGTTGGTGCATCCCAATGAATCCCTGCAGCAAGTAAGCGCTCCAAGACCTCTAAGTTATGCTCGGCTTGGAAAAAATCCACAATCCATTCTGCCGTAATATCACCTACATCAGGTGTTTTCTTCAAAGCATCGATATCTGCAGCTTTCAAAGCATCGAAGGTCTGGAAAGTATTGGCGAGCATACGTGCCGTAGTTTCACCTACACCACGAATACCTAAAGCATAAATGAAGCGTGCCAATGTGGTTTTCTTACTCGCATCAATTGCATCAATAAGGTTTTGAACTGACTTTTCACCCATTTTTTCAATGCTGAGTAATTTTTCACGATGTTCATGTAAGTGATAGATATCGGCTACATCTCTGAGTAGATCTAGATGTAATAATGACTCTACCCAACGATCACCTAAGCCCTCAATATCCATAGCCTTGCGTGAAACAAAGTGACGAATCGCCTCAATACGCTGTGCTGCACAATATAAACCACCAGAACAACGAGCTAAAGCCTCACCTTCTGGCATGACGACAGGAGAATCACATACTGGACAATTCGTTGGTAGATAAACAAGCTCAGCATCGGCAGGTCTAAATTCAGCCCATACCTTTTCAACTTTTGGAATCACATCACCCGTACGATACACGCTGACGGTATCACCAACACGTACATCTAAACGATGAATTTCACCAATATTATGTAAAGTTACATTCGAGACAGTCACACCACCAACGAAGACAGGAGCTAAACGAGCAACAGGTGTTAGCGTGCCAGTACGCCCTACTTGCCAGTCAATATTTTCAACCTTGGTCAAAGCCGCTTGCGCTGGGAATTTATAGGCTGTCGCCCAACGTGGCTCTCGACTTAAAAAGCCCAGTTGTTGCTGCTGTTTAAGGTCATCGACTTTGACCACCATCCCATCAATTTCAACTTTGAGATTCGGACGTTCAAGCTGAATTTGCTCATAGCGTTGTTGGACTTCTTCAATCGACTCACAAAGATATTGGCGCTCTGCGATCTCAAAGCCAAATTTGGTCAACCAGTGCAAACTGTCATGCATCGTCGTTAAGCCATGATGAGGCTCGCATTGAGCAATACCATAAGCATAAAAAGCCAATGGACGGGATGCTGCGATATTGGGATCAAGCTGTCTTAAACTCCCCGCAGCAGCATTTCGTGGATTAGCAAAGGTCTTTTCACCTTTAGCCTCTTGATCTGCATTGAGCTTTTCAAAACCTGATTTTGGCATCAATACTTCTCCACGCACCTCTAAGAGTTGTGGAATAGCTTGGTGCTGAGAAGATAAAATCTTAGGCAAATTACGGATGGTTTTGACATTTTGAGTAATATCCTCTCCTGTTTCTCCATCACCACGAGTTACGCCTCGAATCAACACACCATTTTCATACCAAAGTGAAATCGCTAAACCATCAAGTTTAAGTTCAACCTCATATTGAACCTTTTGATTCGGTAGGCGCTCATCAATACGACGTGCAAAGGCAAATAAATCATCCTGATTGAAAACATTACCTAATGACAGCATCGGCACTGCATGAGTCACACTTTCAAATTTTGATAATGCTTGTCCACCAACTTTATTCGTGGGTGTATCAGCTTGCATAAACTCTGGATACTGTTGTTCTAATGCTTTAAGTTGATGAAATAAATGGTCATATTCACTGTCGGTGATCGTAGGTTGATCCATCACGTAGTAAGCATGATTATGTTTAGCGATCAATTGAATCAATTGACGCATTTGCTCAATAACTGAGTTTTGTTCCATTTAAATTTCACCATATAAAAGGGCGGAAAACCGCCCTATGTCTTTCATTGCATTTATTACAAAAATTTGATTTTAAACAGTTGTTTGACTTGGTCGATAGTCAATCACATGATGACGCCAATGCTCTTTCAACTGCGGAGAAAACTCGAGGTTATTCTCATCATAAACTTTACCATCAATTTCACGCGCAATTAATCCTGCAATACTGGTCATCATATCGTAACCAGTAACCGCTTTGCTGTTTGGTAAGGCAAGGAAGAAAGCCAAGCCCTGTACTTGCTCACCCGATAATGTCTCCAAGTCAAAACCTGCTGGACCATTATCTGTAATGCGCAATACTGAAAACATCAAAGCACTTGGTTCATCAGTATTTTCATAGCGATGGAAACATGACATTTCGCCAAAACGCAAACCGTATTTAAGTAATACTTTTAATGCTTTGTCACCAGAAAGTGCTCGACGCGGGTTTGGATAGACATTTAAGGCAATAATTTCTTCAGCAGTTGCTAACGCACTTTCATCATCGTAACGTTGTTGCTCATGCAAATGGACATCTAAAATATTGCTTTCACCATCAAACTCAGCAATCTCAACAGTCTCAATACTTGGGTTTAACGTGAGTTCAGGCTCAACTTTCGCTTCATCAAGTTTATCGGAAGGATTTACCTGATCCTCCAAAACCTTCTCTTCTGTCTGAGTTGGAGTTGAAAGTACAGCTTCAGTTGCTACAGATGTTTTAACTTCAGCTGATTCAGCAATTTCTTGAACTTTTTCAGGTTCAGATACTTTTTCAACTACAGTGACTGGTTGAGAAGCAGTAACGGGAGCAGCTTCGATTGGATTAGTTTTAAAACTCGGCTCAACACGCTCAACAGCAAGCTCAGGAGTTTCCACTTTAAGAATCTGATCTCTCACATGACGTGGAATCACAGGCTGATTACTTTCAGGATTAATGTGCAAATCTGCTTCTAGTGAAGGCTCAACTGGTTTTGGTTTTCTTAAAATCATTATCAAACCAACGAGCATAATCACAACGGCAATAACAATGCCTATTATTGTATTCATTTCCATATTAGGACTCCGCAACTAACCCGTATTCTTTTGCCTGTTCTAAATCGACAGTCACTAATTTTGATGTACCTGGCTCTGGCATGGTCACTCCCAATAAATCAGTTGCCATTGTCATCGCCAATTTATTATGTGTAATGTAAATGAATTGTACCTGTTCAGAAAGCTCTTTTACCAAATTACAATACCGTTGTACATTCGCATCATCCAATGGCGCATCTACTTCATCTAGAACGCAGAAAGGCGCTGGATTCAATCTAAATATCGCAAACACCAAAGCTAAAGCAGTGAGTGCTTTTTCTCCGCCCGACAGCAAAGCCAGCGAGCTATTACGTTTGCCTGGTGGTCGAGCCATTAATTTGACACCTGACTGCCAGTCATCCTCAAGACTCAAAGTGGCTTCACCACCGTTAAAAACTTTAGGGAACAATACTTGTAGCTCTTGGTTGACCTGATCAAAGGTGGTCATAAATAGCTTTCGTGTTTCTTGATCAATGCTTTTCATTGCATCTTTTAGTTGGTCAACAGTATTTTGCAAATCTTGCATCTGATGGCTAAGCTCATCAAACCGCTGTGACACCTCTTCGTATTCTTGAGAAGCTGCTAAATTAACTGCGCCAATTTTCTCAAACTGTTGTTGTGCTTTTTCCAGTTTTTGCTGATGCTCTTTAATTTCAATCGACAGATCAGATACAGGTTCGGAATTAAGTTCTTTGAGTTGTTCTAAATAATGTTCACGATCTGACTTAGCCGCCTGCCATGCCAAGCGTTTTTGTTCCAACTGTTCACGCACCTGTTCATCTTTTTGTTGGGCTTGATGGCGTTGCTCTGTCAGTTGTTGCTGCTTTTCTTGTACTTGATTCAATTCAAGCTGCCATTCATTCCAATTTTTTTGCAATTTTTCAGTTTGCTGGAACTGTTCTTGGAATTGTGATTCGAGGTTAGGTAACTCGAGTTGAATTGGATCAACAAATTTCTTTGCCTGTTCTATTTGCTCAATAATTTGTCGATATTGTGTCTTTAAAAAAGAAATATCTTTTTCCAACAACTCAATCTGTTGATTGGCTTGTGAAGTCTGCTGGCGTAATACTTCACGTTGTTGTTGTTGTTGAGTCAACTGTTGTTGTTGCTCATCTAACTGCTCATTTAAACTTTCAACCTGAAACTGCAAAGTTTTATAGTTCGGTAATACCGCTTCTAATTTAATTGCTAGTGCATGCAGATCAATTTCTAGATCATCTCTCTGCATCGCATCTTCTTCAAGCTGCAAATCCAATTGTTTTAGTTGATCTGCCAATTGTTGTTGCTGCAATACAAAAGCCTGTGCAGTACTTTGTAATTTAGCAATTTGCACATCGAGTTGTTGTAATTCTTTTTGCTTTTGTTTTTGGCTTTGTTGCTGTTGCTGTAAATGTTGTTGCTGTTGCTGCAAAGTTTGTTGTTGAACAGAAAATTGGTTTTCTAACTCAAGTAATTGTTGCTGCATTTCTGCAAGTTGTTGTTCGATTTCCTCTAAACGCACTTGATGGCTTAGCATGCCCTGTGCACTTTGGCTATCTTCATCATAGTGCAGAGCGATCACCCAATCAGCCCCGACATGATAACCATCAAGCGTCAAAATCGATTGTGCATGAATAAGGTCAGACTGATAACTCAATGCTGTTGTTAAATCATCTGCAACGGCAACATTTGCCCAGAGCGAAGATTGTGGAGCTTCAATAAAATCATTTAAACAACGCAGTTGTTGTATTTGAATCTTTTGCTGCGTGGATGATTTTAACTGACGTGCCACATCTTCTTGGAATGTTTGTCCACTTTCGATCAACTGTGCTTGTAACCATTTAGCTAAAAATTTCTCAATGATCACAGCATGAGATTTGCCTTGAGTTGTTAAGCGCAAGCTTTGCATCAATCGAACAGCATTTTGATTTTGTTTTGAACTCTGCTTCGCCAGCAATTGATTCAAATTTTTCTGTTCAGCCAATAGAACTTGAATTTCTGTTTTTAAACTCTGTAGATTGGTTTTATCTTGCTGTTGTTGATCCTGCAAAATCTTTGTATTTTGTTGAAATTGCTCTATTTCGGTTTCTAAAATAATGATTTCTTGTTGTAATTTCTGCTGTAATTGTTCTAGTTGCGCTTGCTCATCATCCTGAACCTGAGCACGAATCTGATTACTTTGGTTCTGCAAAGTCTGCTTTTGTTGTTCGATTCGTTGCACATTTTTAGCAAGCTGTTCAATTTGTGCCGCCATTTGCAACTTTTTTTGTTGCTGCTGATCAACTTGGGTTTTAATTTGTTCAAATTGTTGTTGTGCTTGTTTTTGTTGCGCCTGAAGATCACTAAAGTGATGTTCGGTCGATTGTGTTTGCTGCTCCAATTCGACTAAGGCTTCACTCTGCTCATCATATTGTGCAGTTAAAGTTTCTACCTGAAGTTCAGAAAGCTGTAGTCGTTCTTTAGTTTGAAGTTTTTGTTGTTCAAGCTGAATCAAACTACTACTATTTTGTTGGAATAAGCTTTGCTTTTGCTCCAAAGTCATTTTCAATTCAGCCAGTTTTTTCTCGGCCTGTTGCCATTCATGCTGCAAAGGTGACGATTGCTGAATCAAACGTTGAAATAAAGCACTTGTCGCTTCTAAATCATGCTCAATTGTATGCGACTCTGACCGAACTAATTTAAAGCGCTCGCCAAGCTCGTTCATTTCAATAGTATATTCTTGTTGTAACTTCTGACTTTGATTCGCTTGGAAAGACAGTATTTCGATTTTTAAAGTACGAATCTGAGTTTCTAAGGTTTTATATTGGATGGCGGCTTCGGACTGGCGTTTTAGCGTTCTCAGCTGTGATTTTAATTCAGCCGCTATATCTTCTAAACGCGCTAAGTTTTGCTCAGTATGTTCTAAATGCTGCAAAGTCTCACGACGACGTGCTTGATAGCGAGATACGCCAGCAGCTTCTTCAATAAACACTCGCATTTCTTCAGGTTTAGCATCAACCAAACGATTGATCATACCCTGTTCAATGACTGCATAAGAACGTGGTCCTAGACCCGTTCCTAGAAAAATATCGGTAATATCACGACGGCGGCATCGTGTGCCATTCAAGAAATATTCTGATTTACCTTCACGTGTGACCTGACGACGAACAGCAAGCTCATTATATGCATTATATGCGCCGCCTAATTTTCCATATGTATTATCGAAACGAAGCTCTACACTGGCAACACCGACAGGTTTACGCTTAGATGTCCCTGTAAAAATAACATCCTGCATACTACCGCCACGCAACTGACGTGCATTTGATTCGCCCATAACCCAACGGATCGCATCAATCACATTCGATTTTCCGCAACCGTTCGGTCCAACTACCGCAGTGCGGTTCGCCTTAAAATGTAAAGTGGTACTATCGGCAAAAGATTTAAAGCCTGAAAGTTTTAAACTGCTTAAACGCATACTGCCCTAACTAACGGCGTGAGCGTCTCGCCCAAGCCAATTCAATCTGTTTCATTCGTGTTAGAGATTCCAACACAAGGTTGCGCAAGTGTCGACAAAAATCTTCCATAAATAAAGCAGCTTGTTGTGATTTTCGGATCAAAATTGCATCAATCACTAACTTAAACAAGGTAAATGATTCTTGTAGTTCTCGACGCGATGTATTTAAGGTTAAAAAATAGCTACGACGTAGTGATGGCAACAATTCCTTATAAAATTGCATCATGTAAGGATTAGCCACCATCTCGTGTTGTTCTGCTAGATATTTAAAAATAGCATCATAGAATTTCTCTATATCACCAGCACGAACAAACTCGACAAGTTGATCCAATAACTCTTGTAGTTGCTCTGCTTCATTTACTCGCCAAGTTTCACTAATACGCTGCACAATATGCCCAAGAACCATCACATTGGTATCAAACAAAGCTTTGACTTGCTGAGCAGACATTTCAGAAACAATCGCCCCACGACGTGGAAAAATTTCGATCAAATATGTACGTTCTAGTAATAACAATGCTTCACGGACAGAGCCACGACTGACATCTAATTCTTTAGCAATGCGCAATTCTTGAATGCGTTCACCCTCGACAAGCTCACCACTAATTATTTGTTCACTAATATATTTTGCAATCTGTTCAGAAAGACTATCCGCCTCTTCGAGATTCATGAGCCCCTCGCTATCTTTGTTATACGCATTTTCCAATGCTGTTTGCGCTTTTTTGTTTTAACTGATCTGACCTTATAAATTCTATATCATTGTCTGACAATTTCATTGCTTTTTAAGCCAATCACTACTTTTAGACACTATTTCATCTTTAAATTTGACTTAATAATCTATTTTTATAATTTAAAGATCAATTATTTAGATACTCTACTCAGCATCAACCGAATATCTGAAACATTTTTTCTAATTGATTTTTATTAATCTTATTCTCATAAATTTTTATTTATGCAAAATAAGTCTCATTTAAAATTCTAGCATCCTCGTTCGTTTATCCAATAAAAAAGTAGTTACAAGCAAACAACCTTATTGTTCATAACTTAATTTCCAAACGAAGATCACCATCTTTAAGCTATAAAGTCCTTTCTTTTCAGTCATTACACGTCAACAACATGACGTGCACTTTTAGAACAAAACAGCCTATTAAATCAACTTAATAGTAATGATTGCATTAAATTAAGAACTAAATTAAACCTTTGTAAATAAAGTAGCTTCCAACAAAAAACAATAATCCTGCAAAACACTTCTTCAGCATCGCTGCTGATAGTCGATGCGCTACCCTAGCGCCAACTTTGGCAGTAATAAAACTCATCACACTAATCCCCAGAAAAGCATATACATGTACATAGCCAATCGTATTGGGAACATCAATCTGTTCTTTTGCACCAAACCACATAAATCCAATCGCACCTGCTAAAGCGATTGGTAAACCACAGGCTGCAGATGTTGCTACAGCTTGTTGCATCACTACACCATGTCGATTGAGATAAGGAACCGTTAAACTCCCGCCCCCAATACCAAAAATCGCGGATGCGATACCAATTCCGCCCCCTGCTGCACATTGTAGAGGTGCTGAAGGTAAATGCTTATTAGGATCAATCTGTGCATGCGCTCCTCTAAACATTTTATAAGCCATCCAAACTGCAAAAATGCCAATCACTAACTGTAAATGTTGTCCTGACATGAGATCAGCAATTCCCGCCCCAAAAAAAGAGCCTAATATCAATCCTGGAGCTAGATTCTTAAATACCGACCATAGCACTGCGCCTTTTTTATGATGCGCCATGACTGAGCTGATTGAGGTAACAACTATGGTTGCAAGTGATGTACCTACAGCTATGTGCACAATGACATTAGGATCATAATTCAGCTGAGTGAATACAATAAATAAAATTGGAACAATTATTAATCCACCACCAACACCAAACAATCCTGCGGTGAATCCAGCAATTGCACCAATGAGCAAATATATGATTAACTCCATGAATACATGACCACTCTACTTGTAAAAAATGATGGATGATTTCGCAACACGCCAGTTACAGCAACTCTTAAATGCAAAAAATCAATATCCAGAAGTGGTGTTATTCAAAACCACAACGACATCTACTAATGATGATATGCGTGAGCTTGCTCAAAAAGGCATAACAACAGGTCTTGTGTGTAGCGCGCAACAAACCAAAGGACGTGGTCAACACCAACGTGAATGGGTTTCCCCTGATGGAAATGTTTATTTAAGCACACTGATTCAAACCAATACAGCACTTGATGGGCGACTTGCACTTGAAGTTGCTTTGAATATTTTACAGATCCCATGCTTACGTAACTTATCATTAAACGTCAAATGGCCAAATGATTTATACAGTTCACAAGGGAAATGGGGTGGGATCTTAGTTGAACCACTTTCTGCAAATCAAGCGATTGTCGGTGTAGGTATTAATATCAACACCCCTAATGTGGAAGATGCAGATCAATCCATTACATCACTACATCATTTAGGACTACAGCAACTTGAACGATTTCAGCTTATTGCTGAATTATATGTTGCGATTCAACAAGCAGCTCAATGGTTCGAACATGGTAGCTATAATCTAGCTGAACGATTTAATCATCATGCGATTTGGATCAATGAATTTGTAGAATTTGAACATGCACTAGGTAAAACCTATGGTCAGTTCCAAGGCATTTCGAATGATGGTGCCGTTATAATCAAATCAGATCAAACACAACAGTTCTATCAAGGTCGTTTACGTCTTGCATCTAACTAAGGGATCACAATGCGATGAAAAGTTTATGGCTTGATATTGGTAATACACGTTTAAAATATTGGATTACACAGCAAGATCAAATTATTGAGCATGCTGCTGAATTACATCTCCAATCGCCTGCCGACTTGTTGTTAGGACTTATTCAACATTTTCGTTATCAGAACATTACTCACGTTGGGGTATCTTCTGTTCTCGACAGTGAAAATAATCATCGTATTAAAACAATCCTAGATATTTTAGAAATACCCGTCATTTTTGCCAAAGTACATGCTGAATATGCTGGATTACGATGTGGCTACGATGTTCCAAGTCAGTTAGGAATAGACCGATGGTTGCAAGTATTAGCAACCGCTAAACCGAATGAGAGCTATTGTGTCATTGGATGCGGAACGGCTTTAACTATTGATCTTATTGATGGTTTTCAACATCTAGGTGGATATATTTTACCTAATCTGTACTTACAGCGTGACTCTCTGATTCAAAACACTAAGGGTATCAAAATTCCAGATTCTGCCTTTGATAATCTAGATCCAGGACATAACACCGTTGATGCTGTTCATCATGGCATTCTCTTGGGCTTGATTAGCACGATTCACCAAATCATGCAGCAATCGCCAAGAAAGCTCGTACTCACAGGTGGTGATGCCAATTTGTTTGAAAAATTTTTAAAGCATTATCAACCGCAAATCGAATCGGATTTACTTTTAAAAGGCTTAAAACATTATGTTCAGGTCAACTCTGCTGCTACTAATGTTTGAATTACCTTAAATAAATGTTCAAATTCACGATAGCCATCATCCTCACAAAAATGTCCTGCTTGGCTTACTTCAATCAATTGCGCATTAATATGATGTGCAAATTTGAATGTGTATGGCACAGGCACGACAGGATCATTACTTGAAAAAAACACGATACGTCGAAGGATATTCGTTCGAAGGTATTTGCTATCGAAACGATTTTCTTGAATAAATTGATTCCATTCTGGATGTTGCGGAATTGTTTCGTTAAAACCTGCTAAAAATAATGCTGCCTTAATAGATGTCCCTTTGAGCTTATCAGCCAGATATCTCGCTGCCGCTAGACAAGATAATCCATGTGCAACCAAAATACTTTGTTGATTA
Organism: Acinetobacter sp. SK-43; assembly: GCF_015351505.1. NCBI lineage: Bacteria > Pseudomonadati > Pseudomonadota > Gammaproteobacteria > Moraxellales > Moraxellaceae > Acinetobacter > Acinetobacter sp. SK-43. The sequence goes on along the minus strand of NZ_JADKPY010000027.1, from coordinate 38,722 downwards.
ATAGTATTTAATTGAGCCTCTAAGCAAGTTTGCCAAACCTCCGCATCAGGATGACTTGAATCAGCCAGAACAACTCTTTCAGCAGCGATACCAATGCTTTTTAGTTGTTGCTCTAACCAGATATACCAATGCTGTTCTGGATTTGCATTTTCACAATGCAAAATAAAAACCTTATTTTTCATATCTTGTGACATAGTTTACATTTATCAATAAAATCATATATTTAATTTTTATTATCTAATTTTTACTAAACGTTTAGTGTTTAATTTTGTACTATTTTTATACACTAACATTTTTATACACCAACCATCAGTTAATAAAAAAGGCGCTAATGCGCCTTCTAATGAAAGTATGGGCTTTTATTTATTATTTTTTGGTATCGTTGTTACCAAATAATGGTCCCATACCGCCACCACCACCGAATTGTTTCTGCATATTGCCCAAGGATTTCAACATTTTGCTCATGCCTGATGGATTCGCAAATTTCTTCATCATCTTCGCCATTTGTGCTTGTTGCTTGATCAATTTATTCACTTCAGCAACATCCATACCACAACCAGCAGCAATACGTTTTTTACGGCTTGGATTAATTAAATCAGGATTACGACGTTCTTTAATCGTCATCGACTGAATAATCGCTTCCATACGCTTAACTTGCTTTTCAGGATTAGCTTTTTCAATTGCATCCTGAATGCCCGCATTACTCATACCAGGCAACTTATCCAAGAAGCCCATCATGCCGCCCATTTTACTCATTTGCTCAAATTGCATCAGCATATCTTCAAAGTTGAAGGTACCGCCTTTTTGCAATTTTTTCGCCATTTTTTCGGCTTTTTCTTTGTCGATCTTACGTTCAACTTCTTCGACTAAAGAAAGGACATCACCCATACCCAAGATACGTTGTGCAACACGATCTGGGTGGAATGGCTCAAGCGCATCTAGTTTCTCACCAATACCCAAGAACTTGATCGGCTTACCCGTGATGGCACGAACAGAAAGTGCAGCACCACCGCGTGCATCACCATCAGTTTTAGTGAGAATCACACCAGTTAAAGCCAAAGCATCATTAAAAGCTTTTGCTGTATTGGCAGCATCTTGACCTGTCATCGCGTCAACGACGAACAAAGTCTCGGTCGGCTTCACAGCAGCATGTAATTCTTTGATCTCATCCATCATGTCTTCATCGACATGTAGACGACCTGCCGTATCGACAATCAAAACGTCAGCAAATTGAATTTTTGCTTGCTCAATCGCACGATTGACAATATCAATTGGTTTTTCTGACGCTTGTGAAGGAATAAAACCAACACCAACTTCATTTGATACTGTTTCTAACTGCTTAATCGCTGCAGGACGATAAACGTCGGCAGAAACAGTCATTACTTTTTTCTTTTGGCGCTCTTTGAGGAAGCGCGCTAATTTTGCAGCCGTCGTGGTTTTACCAGCACCTTGCAAACCAGCAAGAAGGACCACAACAGGTGGTTTTGCGCTTAAATCAAGAGTCTCATTTGCCTCACCCATCATTTTGGTGAGTTCATCATAGACAATTTTTACAAATGCCTGACCTGGAGAAAGCTGAGTCATTACTTCTTGACCAAGTGCTTCTTCCTTCACCTTCGCGATAAATTCACGAGTTACAGGTAACGCCACATCGGCTTCAAGAAGTGCCATACGTACTTCACGTAAGGTATCTTTAATATTGTCTTCGGTCAGCTGCCCTGAGCCAGTAACATTTCTTAAACTCTGTGTGAGTCGTTCTGTTAAGGTATCAAACATTGCGAAATCCGCTTAAAATGGCTAGTTGCAAAAAAATCTTTCTTAAAATAGAAAATTTATGCATAAGATGCTATAGGATACTGTAGTTCGAAGCGAATTTATATCTTATATGGTGAATATTATTCATCCCCCTAAAAAAGGTTTGACATGATCAGTCTCCCCTTGGTTTACACAATTTTGGCACTTGTCTCATATACCAGTTCATTCTGGTATCTGTTTATCCATTTAATGTCAAAACGTACTCCAAATCTTTGGTGTTATGGTCTTATTGTTGTATTAGGATTAATACTTCATGGTCTTGTCCTGTCACAGGATATGATCACACCGTTAGGGGTAAATTATGATGTATTTAATCTCATTTCCTTTACCTCTGGACTGATGTTAAGCCTAAGTTTAATTTTGAGTCTGATTCGCCCAATATTACCTCTAAATTTAATCGGCATTCCTGTTGCTGCGATTGGACTAATCCTAGGGTTTTCTTTGAGCCAATCCAATCAAACCATTGAACATCATGGAGTCGGTTTAGATACCCATATTATTTTGTCTTTGTCCGCTTATGCGGTTCTGTTAATGGCAACCATTCAAGCAGTTCTATTATGGTTTCAAGACAGAGAACTCAAGAAAAAACAAAAAAAACGTATTTGGGTCAACCTGCTCCCTCCTTTTCAAGTGATGGAATCCTTACTTTTTGATTTAATTATTACTGGGTTTGGTTTACTCACCGCTGCACTAATCTTTGGTTTCTTTACCATTGATAATTTCTTTGCTCAACACCTCGCTCACAAAACTGCATTTAGTATTATTTCTTGGTTTTTATATGGAGCTTTACTAATCGGACATTACAAATTTGGTTGGCGTGGACGTAAAGCGATTCGATTTACAATTACAGGATTCGTATTACTAGCAATCGGATTTATTGGCAGTAAATTTGTTTTAGAAATGATATTAGGGCGTTAATTTAACTGTCCCAATAAAAACTAGACAGCTTCTCTTAAAATGCGTATAAACCAGTTTTTGTTTAACTAGGTAATGCATTGTGAAACTCGCACTCGCCCCTATGGAAGGTCTAACAGATCCAATTATGCGTGATGTCCTCACTCATGTTGGTCGTTTTGATTGGTGTGTGACTGAGTTTATTCGTATTACTGACAGCATTCTACCTGACCATATTTATTACAGTTTTTGTCCTGAACTAAAAACTGATGGTAAAACAGCTGCTGGAACGCCTGTACATGTTCAATTTTTGGGAAATAATCCTGAAATGCTCGCAGCCAATGCTGCTAAAGTCGTTGAACTCGGTGCTCCTGCAATTGATCTAAATTTTGGATGTCCAGCTAAAACAGTCAATCGCCATCGCGGCGGTTCAGTTTTATTAGATGAACCTGAAACGGTACATCTCTTAGTCAAAGCTGTTCGTGATGCGGTACCTAAACATATTCCAGTTTCAGCAAAAATGCGACTCGGTTATTTAGATGAAAATCATACACTCGATAATGCACATGCAATTGAAGATGCTGGTGCTAGTTGGCTCACAGTTCATGCTCGTACAAAAGCCGATGGCTATACGCCTCCTGCCTATTGGGAAAAAATCCAGCCGATTACTGAAGCATTGAAAATCAATGTAATTGCCAATGGTGAAATCTGGAATAATGCTGATGCCAAAGCATGTTTAGAACAATCAAATTGCCAAGATTTGATGATAGGACGTGGCGCTGTTACAACTCCAGATTTGACACTCTGTATCCGTGAGAATAGCAATCAAGCGATTTTAACATGGCACGATTTGGTCGTATTACAACAACGTTTTTTAAGTGGACAATTCAAAACTGAAATTGGAATGATTGGTCGTTACAAACAATGGTTAGGTATGATGACTAAAGCCTATCCAGAAGCTCAAGAGTTGTGGAACCTAGTAAAACGAGAAAAGCAACTTGAGAATATTCTTGAATATTTAAATAAAAAATAGGGAGCGATACTCCCTATTTTTTACTAATGCTCTTGATTAATTACAGACCACTAATTTTCATTTTTAAGTCAGTAACTGAAGCATTTTTAAATCCAACATTTCCAATTGAACTATTTTGTAGACCATTAAATCGATAATTAGCACTTCCAACCGCAGGAATTGTTGTCATATCATTACCTAATTTGATTTCATTTAATGATAAATCAACTGCATCAGAGGTGATACAAGTACTAGGTGTTGTAGAGCAAGTGTTTACAAAATTTCCAAAAACAAAACCATCGGATTCAATACCAGCATGAAAATTATCTAAACGAAAACCCGTTAAAGGATTTGATGCTTTCATTTGAAACTTAAAATTTGCACCAATAGCTGTTGTTGTTGGATCAGTTTCATTAGCGTAGCTAGAGACTAGCATCATATTACACCCTGTCCCAGCTCCACAAATAGAATCAATCGCCCCACCTAGACGCACCATGTAACCCTGTGGCGCTGCTCCGAGTTGAATATTCATTTTCGGTTTATTCGTAGCTAAAAACTTTATATTCAAACCGTCATTTAATCTAAGTAACTCTTTAACACCTGTATTTAATGTTGCTGTAGTTCCACCAAAAATGGTTCTTTGTGTATAAATACCAGGAGTTGTCAAACCCATATCTGATACAGCATTTGCACCAGCCGTATAGATAGAGAATTTAGAAAATACTAACTCATCTAAATTTCCGAAAGTTATCCCGATATTCGCAAAAGCACCATTAGTACCTGTCCCTTTATCTGTATCAATAACAGCATTTAGACTTAAGTTGGTAGAAGTACCAGCAGCTTTTGCGGTTATAGTTGGACTCGACATAGTTGAATTAGGACTTTGTGCAAGTACTAACGCAGCTCTACCACGATATTCTGTTGCAGCAACCGTCTTTGTATCCCAACCATCAGGATCAATCACAGCCATTTGTTTAAATTCAATGCTTGGGGTAGTTACATTAATATTTAAACCATCTTGACCAGTCGCAACAGATAGACTTTGATCATCCATGGGTTGCATTGCTATTACTAGAGGACTAAAAAATAGAGTTAGACATCCTAGCATCTTATTTTTATTCATCAGATTCTATCCTTAGTTTCGAGGAATAATTCCTAATTGGCCAGTAATACGTCCACCCGTCAACACCATTTCACCTAAGCGTTGTGGCTGTGCTCCCACTGTTGGAGGATAAAGATTTATATCTCGAACTCTTAATACACCTGAAATCTTTTCAGCATTCGTTGCACTATTTGCTCCACCACTTGCTCCAATACCTGTTGTTCCAGCTGGGTTGAAAGTTAGACCTGCTTTAAAGGAAACCATACCATCACAACCTGCTGTAGGACATGTCTCTCGAGTATCTGGTGAAATAATAATTGCATTATTAAATGCAACTTTACCATCGATATTATCGAAACCTACAGTAGAACCATCTAATGGATCGCTTAACTGAATTGAGCTTTTCCCACCATCTTTTACAGCCTTAAGCTCTAACTCACCAACAACACTCAAGCGACTACCATCAGTACTGGTATATTCACTATTTGGTATTAAAGAAAGATCTATTTTCTTACCGTCTAAACGTAATTTAGTAGACAACAAAACATCATTATTATTTGAGAAGTCCGCTGATGAAGCTGATGCCGGTGTAGATGTCCCTTTATATAATGCTCCTGGTAAATATCCTCCTGCAATTTGTGCAGATAAGATAATCAAAATGTCTTTTAAACTAGCATTAAAACTTCCATTTTCAAGCCCAACTGTTCCCGTACCGCGCAATAACATATCGATATTACGCAAACCAATATAACGTACTGAGTTTGTATCTGCGTTATCTAATAACAAGATTGAAGTAGTCTTTTGCTTAGTAGTATCTGTACTTCCATTCATACCCGTAGTACTCATGGCAAGTGAAAAACCTAAACGCTCCGCACCAGCTACAACAGTATATCGTGTTCCACCTAAATCATAATAGTAAGCATCTGCTGGAGCAGTTGTACCATACATAGCTAAATTTGCATTTAAATCATAGAAAGGTAATGCTAAACCCCACGTATTACCTGCAGTATCATTGATTTTAGGAATCGTTGTACCTATCGTTCTTGCACTATTGGTAAAACGTCCGCTGCGTGAAAATGCCTGAAACTCTGCACCTCGAATAGCAGCCAGAAGCGCATAAGGATTTTGATCAGTCGTTCCATTATGAATATTTTGAACGTAATCAGCATCAGTGGTTAATGTTGTAGAACTAGAACCATTCCAATAACGACTTGTTTGCAATACTTTATTCGCTGGTAATAAAACAGTTTTTGTATCTACTAAATTTAGATAAACATTTCCTGTATCAAACGAACCTCTGTTTCTCAAATTCAAACCCGTTAATTCTCCGAATTCAAATCCGTAGGTATTAAACCCTGCACCCCCTAGCTCCAATGTCGTCGCTTTTGTATTATCGCCTTGCAACATTGGATCATTCTTTTTGGTAAAGTCAGCTTTCATACGGAAAGCTATACCGGTATTACCAATAATATTTTGTGTTCCTGACGAACTAACCCCGTTATTCGCTTTACCTAAAATATTAGTATTATCAGGATTCCCAAATTGGTTAGACGCTACATTATAAACAGGATCTGTTCGGGTAAATCCATCGTTGCTATTAGCATTTGTACCACGTATCTGTATAGAACCATTGACCATACGACCACTTGCACCTAATCGTATAAGTCCTTGAGCTTTCTCGGATGTAGCTTGACCATTTAAAGGGGTTTTAGTTCCATCTACAGAATAACGGTTATTTGGATTTACATTTTTATTCAGCATAAATTCTAAGTTTAAACCCGAATTACTCGCCGTAGAAGAATATGTATTTCCTGTAATTGTTCCAGAATTTGCAGGATCAGTTACACGAGTAAAATCGACATAACCGTATGTTGTATTAGGCGTGGTACTTGTTGAAGTATTTACAGTACCATCTGCATTGTAATTAATAACTGCATCTGGTACTCCAGCTGCATTAGTTCGAACAATAAATCCTTCTGTACCATCAATGTACATTACGCCTTTAGCAAAAAAATTAAAATTAAAATTTTTCAGGATTAATTGATTGAGTGTTTGGCTTGGTGATAATCCAGTTGTTTGTCCAAGATAAATACTTGCATTTTTCGAAGCAAATGTTAGTTCACTTTGGCCAGTCTTACTAAAAAGACCGTCTCGAGTTTTAAAACTAATACTTGTATCTGAGTTAGTTTGTATCGCGATGTCCCCGACTGGACTGCCACAAGCTGTTGAGTCACAAACCTTAAACTTATTCATACTGATTAAAACAGGCGCAACTTTTAAATTGAAGTCTAATCCTGCCTTATTAGATTCACTACCAGTATTCATTTGGATATTGATATTAGGTCTTACTGTTGGTGATGAGCTATGCGATTGAATTTTGAAATTCTCAGCTTCAGCTCGTAAGGTGGTGTCAGTTGCTTTTCCTACACTTCCACGTCCTGCATTATCTTGCCAAAAGAAAGTCCCTACATTCAACTCTTTAAAATCTAAATTAACATTTAACCCATCTTGTGCGTTAACGTCGCGCATAGATGTATCATCTAATGCTTGTAAAGCATAAGTAGAGTTGCTAACTAATAAAATACTTACAGCTAGAGTATTAAGTACAAAATATCGTGTCTGTAGCTTCTGATTTTTCTTTTCCATTGTTCAATCCTTTGAATTCAATAAAATTTAACAACGAGCATGATTACTACATGCAAAAATTTGTACCTTACCATCTATTGCAAGATTGCCATTCATTTGTAAACCAACAAAGCCTCTTTCTCGACCAGTATCATAATTATTTGCTGTTGTCACAGTAATAGGTGAAGAAGTCCCAATTACACCTGTACTTTGCGGAACTGCACTAAATGTTCCTGTTTTTAAGAATCCATAATCTTGCGGGTTAGTGCTTGTACCCTCTATCAGATTACCATTAGTATCATAATATGAAAGGACAGAGCCCGTATCTTGCTCAATTGATAATGCATTAAAGCCAAAATTACGAATTTGAATTGGCTTACTACTATCAAAAGTAAATTGCATAGCAGGCTTAATTACCGTACCAGTGCCAGTTTTTGGAAGGTATTGTAAATCAACTGCATCTAAGCCTAATTTCTGGATATTCAAAGTACCCTGCAATCCTTTGAAGACCACCCAAAGCTTACGTCCTTTATTGTTTATATCAGGATCACTAGCTGCCATCGACCAAACTGGATCGCTTGCTCCAGCTGAACCCTGTTGTACAAAGCGTTTATTTACAGAAATTGCTAGACGACAATACTCTAAGCGTGCTGGATCGCAGTTAAAGGTTGGTGTAATTCCTGCTAATAAATCGCTATCACTTAAGATATTATGGTTTAAGGAGAGTTTAAATGATAAATCTGCTCCACCCTGTCCTTGTATAGACTGAAGTGTTTGATTATCCAAAGCTTGTAATTCAGCTTTTGAGGAACTTGCAGTGAGTAAAAATAGTAAAACAATAATTTTTTTCATATTTTTACACCCTTACAATCCAGTTGTTGTAACTTTAAAATGTTGAATCAACAAGCCATCAATTACAGCGGAACCCATATTGCTATTTGGTGCAGTAGGAGTGGGAGCAGTGTTGCTTGCAGGTATTACATAACCTGTTGTCCCGTTTGATGAACCAATAAAATTATTTAGAGTTGAATTAAAATTAGTTCTCCAACCCGCTCCATTTAATGCCGTATCAGACCATGTCCGGTTAGGAATTGTGCCATACAAAGGTGTTGTAGTAACTGTTGCACTGTTATTACAAGTTGTTGATCCTCCGTTAGTACACAATGTCGCGCTAGTTGGTGTCGTGGTCCAACCGTTTGCAGAATTCACCAAAGTCCCTGAACTATTATAATATTGCCACTGATATAAATATCCTGTGGTGTTTGTTACTCCATTACAACTTCCCCATGAACTACTGGTACATCTACTGTTGGTTATCCATGTTGAAGTATTCATATCACGTTGAAGATAACGCACCTGTGTTGCTGTATTTGTTGTAATATTACTTATAAATCCATTAGGATTTTGCAAATTACCAAAAGATATACCAACTGCATCATCAGTACCTGCTGTACCTTTATAAGCTTGAAGAGTTTTACCTCCATCACTACTAAAAACAGAACCAATACTAATACTACTATGAGTTGCTAATTTTTTATTATTAAGGGCTGTTGTTGAGTAATCAGTTCGAGGTGAGCCACCTTGATAACCTGAAACTTCGCTTGTACCACATTGATAAATATTACAAGTGGAACCTAAATAAGTTGGATCACTACCTGTATAGTCAGTATATATTTTTTTATAGATAGCAGGATTATTAGGTATACGTGCGATTTCCAAACTAAAGTTACGACCATCGGAACCTAATATGACTGGTTGGTACAGATTTCCTAATACAAGGTTAATATTTGGGTTATAGATAAACACTCCCTCATTCGCGTCAAAAGATGGAGCATTACCGCCATTGAGTGCTGGGGTAGATAAATTTGCCGTATTAGTTGTTTCTCGGGTACTTAATCTCAACACACTATTGGTAGGTACATTCCAAACTCGTTTAGTTTGACGCGTATCTGTACGTGTTTGTTTTTGAACAATAAACAAACACCCAGGAGAAGTACTATCAAATGCGCCAGTACCGGCGTTACCACAGTTACCAGTAGATGCCGTTTTTGATGTACCTAATACTGAATCTTGTCCATTATGAATAGTCGTCCAAGCAGATGTTGTACCAACACTACCAAGCTCTGTATCAGTAAAAGTAGCTTTTAAATTTTGGGCATCACCACTGTTTAAACGTATAACTCCCGCAATACCCAACGTATTATTATAGAAAGAACTCATACCATTATTATTATTAGAACCACCTAATGTTTGGAAAACTTGTAAATTACTTCCATTCATACTAAAACCATTCGCTATCGCTTGTAAGCGTAAGCGATTAGCACGTCCAGTGGCTGTTGTACTAAAATTTTCACCAAGATTAAATTGATCCACATCTCCTTCAACTTTACTTTGGTCACGAACAAAAGCATCTGCCCATAATGCTAATTTTAAATTATAAGCATCCACACCAGTTTTTGTACCAGTTTCATATAATGGTGCTTCAAAATTTAAATATGTAATCGTTCCATTCCCCCCAGCAAAGTCAGGAACGTTATTTGCAGTTGCTGCTTTAAAAATCCAAGGGTTATTTGCAGTACCCCAACTTGAAATTTTAGAACCAAAACGATTATTAGGATCATTATCGTTTTTAGATAACGCTAAACCATATAAGTAAAGATCAGCTTTACCCACAGAATGATCAGAAGAATTGACTAAACCATCCTTGTTAGTATCTTGGACAATAGAAGTCAATCCACCAATAGGAATATAATGAATATAACCAGTATCTTTGCTTCTATCAGTTAAAGATGCTTCATTACCAGTTTTATCTCCACGAAGAACAAAAGAGTAATCCGTTGGTAAGATTGCAATACCTTCACCAGTTGCTTGACTTAACGCATCATCAGAAATTTCCTGTAATGCAAAAGAATATCTGCTGAGAAACAAACCGATTAGTGTCGCTAAAACAGTTCGTTTAAAAGATACCGTATGAAGTGTAGTCATCTTGACCTTCCTGTTACACGATGCTCCGCATCAACGTTATTTTTCTAAATCTTCCTGAGTGACTTCCAACCACAAAAAAGGCGCAGTCAAGGATATGCTTCCAAGCATCACTCAAATTGTAGGCAGAATCCGCCTACCCAATCTTACTTTTTATTATGCCTACTATTTACGCAATTGCAAAAAAAACCCGTTAAAAGTTACATTTTTCCGATGTATGAAAAATAAATATAACCTACACATATTTTTGTTTGGCTAGCACGATTATACTTTCTGTCTTATCTGCTCCAAAAATTTAGCTAATTTTTGCTTTTTATCTGGTGGCAAAGCGTAAAGCTCTGCTACGGTAGCTTCAGGTTTTATTACACCCACTCCAGCACCCACAGCGAACCAACTAGCGGCACTAAACATGGACATCCCTCCCATACTATGCTCTACAAAATCAATATCTCTCGGTGTCCGATGCACCCAGCATTTTTTGAGCTCCTGATAACTTTCCGATTGAGGTACGGTTAACATAAATTTCCAAAACGGAGTGTCTGAACGCCCAGTATCATAATGCATACGAATAAAATCACGTATACCCTCCCAATATTGAGCATTTTGTTGATTATAGAAGTCTATATTTTGTTGTGAAATTACCCCATGGTTTTCTCTTATAAAAGAAACCAGCAATTTTAATTGACTGAGCATTTGCCCAATTGATGTTGCTTCTAATGGCTCAATGAATCCCGATGCCAAACCTATTCCTACTACATTTTTTATCCAAACCTGTTGAAAATATCCAGCTTCAAATGCAATTGGCTTAACAGGATTTATAGAGTGCCCTAACCAATTTTCAACTTCAAGTTGTGCCTCCTGATCAGTGATGAATTGATCATGATATACATATCCCGCACCTATACGCTCTTGCAATGGTATTTGCCATACCCAACCTGAACTCATAGCTGTTGCTCGTGTCACTAATTCAATTTTATTTTTGTGCGGCAAATGAAAAGGTAAGGCTCTATTCATAGGCAATGTATCAGAAAAAGAACACCATTGGCTTTGATATTTTTTTCCAATCAAAAGCCTTGAAAACCCAGAGGCATCTATCACAAAATCACAACTTATCTCGTGATCAGCACATTGAATTGCAGCAACATTCTCAGTTGTAGGGTTAAATACAAAATTCTCTATTTTCTGCTCAACATGAATAATACCTCTAGCTAAGGCAATTTTCTTAAGATATTGACCAACTCTAAAAGTGTCAAAATGTAGCGATGCACCAAAATTATTCTTTCCTTTCAAGAGAATCTCTAAAACCTCTTGGAAAGGTTTACGCTCTTCACTAAACTCATAAGATGCCATATAGCGACTAACATCTATTCCATGGTTAAATAACCCTGATAAATATGGATTAAACCCAAACTCATTCCATGCAAAATCAGGAGTTGGTAGAGGAAAAAGATGATAGTAATAGTCTTCTTGCTTGCCTGTTCTCCATCGTTCATAACGAAACCCCAATTTAAGCGTAGATCCCGTTTGTTCTATAAAATCTTTTAAATCGATATTCAAATCATGTAATACCGAAAGCAAGTTCAAAACTCCACCTTCACCAACACCTACAATAGGAATCTCTGGAGCTGAAATCACCATGATCTCTACAGACGGACTAAAAACCTGTCTGAGTTGCAATGCTGCAAACCAACCTGCTGTCCCACCTCCAACCACAACTACTCTATCCATCCCTCTTAGATTTAACATTTTTAATCCTTAAATAAATAATAAAAGCAGCCTAAGCTGCTTTTCTTTTAAAATAAAAAACAGACCTAACAGAAAAGATTACCACCATAACAGTTACTTTTTACATACTGTGATGTCAGTTGGAGATTACTCAAAGAAAGGTTTGCTGTTTGACTACTAACATCAATATTAAGCGTCTTAACTAATGGATTGCCTGTTGCTGCACCTAAACCATCAATTAGACTTACAGGAATATCACTCCCTTCCATTAAGGCTTTTGTAACAAAGCCTGCTACCTGAGGTAGTACAGCGGAAATATCCGCTTTATTAGTAGAGGTTAAATAACCCAAATCAATTGGATCTTTAAATGACAACCACCAACCTTTTTGCGCAATATCATCGCTATTTGAACCTGGCCATTGTAAAGCTTTACTTTGTAAAGCTAGATACCCACCCGTTCCTCTTAACGGAATATTGTGGAATAAGTTTAAAGCCTCATTAAATGTTACATTTAAATTTAAACCATCTAATGTTGAACCAGCACCCATTTGGAACTGTGCGGTGCCAACAATACAAACGATGATACTAATACAATCATTACTATTTCCATTTGTAGTTAAACTTGTTCCATCTGGATAATTACCATATTGAATTAAATCTACTGATAATTGATTTACAAAGTTACTTGTTGGTGCATTACCACATGCTGCTGCACTAGCTCGGTTTGATCGAGCACAATCCAAAGCAATATGAGGTACTGTAACATTAATATTATTTACGACAGCAGAAGTCATTCGGTTACCAGAAATCACCGACACACTATTTTTAGTAAATGGAACAGTTAGACCGGGTACTGAAATACCTAATGTATCCGATGATGCAGCAGAGGTATAACTTACAAATCCACGCTGTCCACCAACAGTTGAATCAATCTTACCAGCGATTGCTTGGCATGATCCATTTGCTTGACCAACTACTGCAGCACAACCACTTGCACCTGCAGCACCGAAGGTTGTTGGAGCAGTGGATACTTGTCCACTGAGATTCGCTAGTTGCAAGTAACCGCTTAAACTTTGGATACCATCGGTAGTTGATATGGTACTAAGATTTTCTAATCCCGCACTTAATAATCCTTCAATCGCTTCTGCACTAAGACGGAAACCAACCACTTCTCTACTAGAAGCAGAATCAGGATTATTAATCGCAAACTCTAGAAAGGGATTCGTAATTTTTGCACTTGTTGCTGCTCTTTCACCATTAAATGTAGGACTACCTTGCTGCGGTCCAGTTGCCACGGTACCATCATTTAAACCACTTAAAGCTAAATTTTTAATATCAATATCACAACCATTTGCACCATTCGCACCTCCACAACCTAACTGAAGATTACGAATATTAGCATTCAGTTCCACCTTAGCTTCCAATCCAAGCTTATAGAAACCAACATTACTACTACTGTCTCGTAATTTTTCTAAATTAGCACCATCTGTCGGAGCAATATATGACAAACTCATCAATGCTTGACCAGTCGTAGCCGACATTTCAGTATCAGTTAAGCTTGTTAAAGTAGAAGTATTAGCATAAGCAGTATTTAAGCATAATCCGCTCAAAGCCAACAATGCCAAATGAAGAGACTTAAACCGTCGCATGAAACCGACCTCCATGTTCTAAACATCCGTATTTTTTTTATAGGTGTTATGCCAAACCACAACTCGGCCTTTAAATGAGCTTATAGTGATTCTGTACAAAAACAAACCAAATTATGTTCATTCTATCCTATTTTTATCAAAATACTAGCTTCATTCATCTGAACTATTTTTAACGATAAAGTATTTTGTAAGAAATGATATGTAGAAAAAAGCCCATCATGTTATAGATGGGCTAATTATTAGGTCTTAGGTAAAGTCACGCCTGTCTGACCTTGGTATTTGCCACCACGATCTTTATATGATGTTTCACATACTTCATCGCTTTCAAAGAAAAGCATTTGTGCGACACCCTCACCCGCATAGATACGCGCAGGTAGGTTTGTTGTATTGGAAAATTCTAAAGTAACGTGACCTTCCCACTCAGGCTCTAACGGTGTCACATTTACAATAATACCGCAACGCGCATAAGTCGACTTACCCAAACAAACAGTAAGTACATTTCGCGGAATACGGAAATATTCAATGGTACGCGCTAAGGCAAATGAGTTTGGTGGGATGATACAAACGTCTGATTCAATATCAATAAAACTTTTATCGTCAAAGTTTTTAGGATCAACAATCGCTGAATGAACGTTGGTAAATACTTTGAATTCACGTGCGCATCGAACATCATAGCCATAGCTCGACACCCCATAAGAAATCAACTTTTCGCCATTTTCACCATAACGAACTTGATTCTCTGCATAAGGTTCAATCATGCCGTGTTTTTCGCTCATTTCACGAATCCAACGATCAGATTTTATTGCCATGACTTTTTTCCAAAATCTAAATTAATGATTGGCAGGTACTTTAACGTAAATCATCATTAATGAAAATAAGACTGCTATCCTGATAGGCAGAATAGCAGAGATACTTTATAAATTGATTAATGCAGAATAGCTGATCGGGATTGAAAAACTAATAAGCACGACAGATGCTGTGCGTTGTAATTTTGATTGTGAAAGCCATTTAACCTTATTGGTCGCCAACATTGCTCCAACAGATATCCAAAACAGAGCAATCGGCAAAATCAAACCAACAAAAACACTCATATGTACTAAGTAAATGTCTTGGTTCTTCCATGCAACTGCTGGAAAAATTGCAGAAGCAAACAACAACGCTTTAGGATTTAAAAGCGTAGCAAACAATAATTCACGTGGGCGAATAGTTGGTTGATTTAATGCCACTTGTTGATTCGCTGTACGCCAAAGCTTAATCGCCAAATACAAAATATAGCCAGCGCTCATTAACTTTAAAAAGGTAGGAAGTAATGGTAAAGCTGTTGATACTTTGCCAATCAACATACCCCAAGCTGTTATAGCAACGATATAACCCAATGCTTCAGCTGGGATAAGTAAAAGTGATTTGCGTACACCAACCTGAACACCAGATGATGCCAATAATGTGTTGGTTGGGCCAGGAGTAAATAATATGGTTATAACTAAACCAATGAAAAACCATGAAATCATTGAATGACCTCACTAAAGGATTCTCTGAGATTAATCCAATTACAATTTTATAGCAAAAAAATAACTGTAAGCACTTATAACGTTAATTTCACTACAATTATTTAACTATTTATTTTATTTCATCTTTATAAATTTCAAGTAGCTCACTACTGAACAGTCACCTAGATATCTATGTATATTTAAAGTACGATTACCGTGAATTTTTGAATAACATTTTACTGATTAGATTAAGATGTAGCATGAAATTTAAGCTAAGCCTAAGCAAAAAGTGCTATTTTATAATCAGTTGATCACACTATTTCCATTCTTCTACTCACCAATATTTTATGCCTAAGCAATTTTTTCATAAGTGGCTTCCTTCATCAGAGAAAGTTGCTCAACTCAAGTTTATGCGCATTTTTGGGCAAAGTACCTTAAATCCTTTACTTTGGTATGTGAATCGTCACTCTATCGCCAAAGCGATGTTTATTGGTACCTTTTGGGGCATATTACCTGTACCTTTCCATAGTTTATTTATTATTCTGACAATCCTATGGTTTGAGGTTAATTTGCCGATCGGACTGTGTATGGCATGGCTGACCAATCCTCTCACTGTAGTTCCTATACTTTATTTAGGCTTTTGGTTTGGAACTAAGATTTATAATGTCAATATGATTGATCAAGAGATGTTATTGGGTGTGCTACATCAAATCATCAATTGGTTAAAAAACTTTGGGCATGGGCATATAGACTTGAGTCTGGCAAAAATCTTAATTTCAGGTTTAGTCATAGAAGCCATTCTGTTTGCTTTATTGTTTTATTGTGCAACTCACCTCTTATGGCGCTGGTTTGTTATAAAAAGTTGGAAAAATAGAATTCAAAATAATCAAGAAGAAATCATGTAGCTGATTTCTTCTAAATCTTTAGTTTTTATCCAATTGTTGTTTCATGTATTGTTCAACCACATCAAGTACATAGTCCTGACATGCCTCACCCGTAGCAGGGTTATATGCACCATTATTAGTAATATTATTAGATAAAATTCTTATACCTAAAAATGGAACATCAAACTGATGTGCAATCTGTGCAACGGAAGCTGCCTCCATCTCCTCTACAGAAGTTTGATAATTATTATGGAAAAACTGGATTCGATCTAGCTCATTATTCCAAACATCTGCTGAACCAATCGTTCCCTCAACCACATTCCCTTTGCTATAAGAAGCTTTTGCTGTATGTGCAGCAATCAGTAACTGTTGATCACCTTCAAATTTGCGTATCGCAATCGGTTCAGGATCAGACTCATCTTCTGGTAATACATCAAATGCCTCTGTCCATGCCAATGAGTTTGAGCCGCCCCCTATCGGTAATCTTGGTGTTCTAAACGCACCGATATTTGTGGTGTATTTGCCTAATACAATATCAAACACCTTTAAAGCAGGATCAAGCCCGCCTGATGTACCTTGATTAATAATTGCAATGGGTTGATATCGCTCAATTGCAAGTGCTGTAGCTGCGGCAGAATTACTCATGCCCATACGTGTTTTGGATACGATCACTGGATAACCTTTATAAGTTCCTTTCCAAAACTTCCATCCACCCACTGTTTCAACACTGACATTCTCTAATTTTGATGCCATACGTTCAGATTCGACAGGTAAAGCACCTTGGATCACGATGGGTTGTAATTTAGTTTCTAATTGCTCAGTCTCTTTTGGAGAATCTTCACCATTACAAGCACTCAGTAAAAATGCACTACACAATCCCAGAATACTTACAGCTCTTTTGACGGACTTCATATCATCACTCGAAAATAAAATAGTGATGAAGCAACTCCCATGCCATATTTTACCAAACGATATATTTAAAACATTAAACAAAGAAAAGCCCAACGAAATGTTGGGCCGAACTTAAAAAAAACCATCAATTAGAAAATGCGCTTGTCATCTCTCTGACGTTTTGGAAGTTTTTCCATCTGTTTTAAGACACTTTCCGCAATATTGATATAGCTTTCAGAAGCGACATCTTGTGCAATGACACTTGGTTTACCATTATCGGCATTCTCTCGGATTTTTGCATCTAAAGGTAAACGACCTAGTAAAGGTATGTCATATTGTTCAGAAAGCTGATCACCACCACCCGTACCAAATATTTGCTCTTCATGTCCACAGTTAGAACAAACATGTGTTGACATATTCTCAATCACACCGAGTACAGGAATATTCACTTTATTAAATAATTCAATCCCTTTTACCGCATCCATTAAGGCAACATTTTGCGGTGTAGTAACAATTACCGCACCAGTCACTGGGATACGCTGTGCAAGCGTTAATTGAATATCGCCAGTACCTGGTGGCATGTCGATAACCAATACATCTAAATCTGGCCACAAAGTTTGATTAAATAACTGCATCAATGCGCCAGTGGCTTTAGGACCACGCCATGCTACAGGAGTGTTATGCGCACCAATCAGATGTCCGATTGAAATCACAGCCATACCATAAGCATCTAAAGGAACAAAATGTTCATTTTCAATCTGAGGTGTGCGACCAGCATTGCCCAACATAGTTGGAATACTCGGACCATAGATATCTGCATCCAACACCCCAACTTTTAAACCGAGTTTTTGCAATGCGAGCGCAAGATTCACAGTTGTGGTTGATTTACCTACACCACCTTTACCCGACGAAACCAAGATTACGTTTTGAATACGTGGATGTGGAGCAACATCTCGTTGTTGTGGCGCAGCTTTTTCAATCGGAGGATTATTTGGGTCTGCTTCAGCTTTCGGAGATGCATCCATGACTGGAGGAAGGTTGGTGTTTTGTGCTTTTGGTTTAGATGAACAACTATGTCCCGCTTCGCCATGAGCAGCGTGTTTCTGCTGAATAATATGCAGATTGAGTTCTTGGATACCACACTTTTCTAAGGCATCTGCAAGTTCATCATGGATTTGTTGTAAATGATCTTTTTCTTCAGGAAATGTATTGATCGTGAGCTGTAGGATGCGACCTTGAACATTGACTTGGCTGATACGATCTTTCAAGGCATTTTCAGAGTTTGGAAGAATATAATTTTGAAGGACTGTTTGGATTTCATCTTCCTTCACTTCTTGCGCAGGCGAAAAAACGGATTTTAAGGAAGAAAGCCACGACATTTTGTACTCCAAAAACTGATCATACTCACTGAATGTGGTTAGTTTAGCAGTATTGAAGATTCGACGCTCATATCAAAGACCGTAATTGCTCAATTTTATGTCGCAATTTATCTTTGCCTATCAGCGTCGATTGTTAAAGCTTTATAGTGATTAACCTTTGAATTTATTGATCGTATCAGTGGCAGCTTTCTTTAAATCATCTAACTTGCTGCTAGCTTGAGCTTTCAGATCATCAAATTTTGCAGCTGCCTCATCTTTCAACTCAGTTGCTTTGGCTTTTGCATCTTCTAATTTATGCGTTGCCTCTTCTTTAAAGTGATCTAATTTCTCTTTGGCAGCATGTTGAGTATCCGCCAGTTTTTCTTTTAACTCATCTGCTTTAGCTGATAATGCAGCTTTACTTTCACCGTATTGATCGCTTGCATTGGTCTTTAAATCATCTAAAGCTTGCTCGCCTTTTTGCTTCAACTCATTGGCTTTATCTTTAGCTTGCTGTAAATCAGCTTTAGTTTGATCAATATCTTTCGCTGCGAAGTTTTTTACATCCTCCACAGTTTCCTGACCTTTTTGTTTGATATCACTTCCAAGCTCGCTGACTTTATCTTTAGCCTGCTGAAAGTCTGCTTTGGTTTGCTCTAAATCTTTTGCTGCGAACTGTTTTAACTGATCAATTTTGTCATTACTCATGTCTTGTTCCTCTTGTTATTTCGTAAAAGCTGTCGTTGATTTCTATTACAGTTATACAAGATTCTGCCTACACTTATCGTGTTTGCTGCAAATTGAAACAAATGGGATACAGGATGATTCAAATTTATTGCTGATTAATAACCATTTGAATTTTCATATATAAAAATCATATAAATGCATAACACAACTAAATTACTTGATACGAGCAGACTGCTGAATCTCATACAATACATGCCAACTTAATGGATGATCTTTAGCTAGAGCAGGATGTTGAAATTCTACTAATTTCCTCATCCCTAAGCTTTGCATAAGCGCTTGTGATCGCAGATTTTCTAAAGTGGTAAAAGACACAACAGTTTCAAGCTGCAAATGATTAAAAGCAAAATCTAAGGCTGCATTTGCTGCTTCTTTTGCATAACCTTTGCCCCAAAATGGTTGATCTAAGCGCCAGCCAATTTCAACACAAGGCGAAAATGAAAACTGTGTGGGTTGATCATGTAATCCTACCAAGCCTATCAATTGTTGAGTCTGTTTTAATTCTACTGCCCAAAAGCCCCAACCCTGTTTTTCAATAATTGTCTTTAATTTATCTATATATGCATCGCTTTCAGCACGAGTTAAAACTTTTGGAAAATACCGCATAACCTCTGGATTAGCACTCATCTCTGCAAAAGGTAAATAATCCGTGTCTCGCCATTGGCGTAAAATCAGTCTTGGTGTTTCGATCATTTTTAGAACCATTAAATTTGTATTAAAAACTATTCACAATATAGAGAATTAGATCAGATATACTTTTGCGCTATCGTGAAATTAACCTGACTTATAAAGCTTTATATATGAATGAAAATGAACTTCTAGAAATTCAAAATGAACTGCAAGCTCAACAAAAACGCCTGAACTATATTCTTTCAAGTAAAAGAAGAATCCAAAGCATGATTGATTCTTTTGAAGGTGATTTGTCAGAACAATTACTTCCTGTCATTCATAATGAAAGCAACGATTATGCGGGAATCGCAACAAGTTTGGCACTTTCAATTTGTTGGAAATTTTCAAAAGTTGAATTCCCAAAGACCGTTCATTGGTGTAGTGAATTAAGTATTAGCGATCTACAAGTTAAAGATGAATTTACCGCTGAAATTAAAGCTCAAGCTTGGTTGGGAACTTTAGGAAGTGATGAACTTTGGCAAACGCCACTCTTTGCCGAAATTACAGTTGATCCAAAAACCAATAGTTTAAAAAGCTATCACATCCATTTCTTATCTAAAGGGAAAATCATCTCTTTAAGAAAGAACTCTAAGCAAAGTGTGACCGTTAAGCAGATGCAAAGTATGTGATCCTTTGGGATACATACTTTTTTTAATCAAAATAAGATCATATTCTTCTTTTGATTTACTTTATTCATCACAAAATAACAACTGTTCGCCCCCATACAACTCAAAGCTAAAATCGGCAGCATCATGAAATACATCACAACACCAATTTTTAAAGTTGAAAAATCAATGTGGTTCACTTGATCTTCGAACAGAATCGTTAAGACAAGTAAAGCCCAAGCAACTAAGATCACAAAACTTATTTTTAAAAACTGGTATGAATCAAAAATCTGAGTGGGCAGTTTCAATACTGCAAAAACAATCAGATAAAAGATAAAAGCCAAAACGATGAGGATTGGGGTCAAATACATCATAACTTCCATGCCATCACTGACTACATGAAGCAGATGATTCTGTCGATAATTTAAGAACAAACAAAATGGAATCACAAAACTAAAAACAGAAACTAAACTGGCTGAGACTGATGAAAAAACTAATGACCAAGACCTCATTTTTATTTTCCTCTCTTTGATATTGTGATTATTCTCGATCAAACAGATGTACTTTGATTGAAGCCAAAGTGAAGCTTGTATGAAGTTTCAAAATAAGATTCCCTTCAGGCTAAAAAGATTTCACCGATTCCCTTGTGCAAGTCGCTCTTAAGTCATGTAAAATCATCCACCTTGTAAATACGAATGAGAGAACAATATCCGTGCGTAAAATTTTAGTCACCAATGCCCTTCCTTATGCCAATGGTCCTATCCATATGGGTCACTTACTCGGTTATATCCAAGCAGATATTTGGGTTCGTGCGATGCGTGCAATGGGTCATGACGTGACTTACGTATGTGCGGATGATGCTCATGGTACAGCGATCATGTTACGTGCTGAAGCGAATGGCATCAGCCCTGAAGCGCAAATTGCCAATGTTCAGAAAGAACACATTCGTGATTTTGATGGTTTTGGTGTGCATTTCGATCATTATGATTCAACTCATTGCGATGCAAACAAAGCACGTGCATCTGAGATTTACATCAAAAACCGTGAAGCAGGCAATATCGCTGTTCGCTCTGTCACACAATTATTTGATCCTGAAAAAGGCATGTTCTTGTCTGATCGTTTCATTAAAGGCACGTGCCCGAAATGTAAAGCGGAAGATCAATACGGCGACTCATGTGAAGTCTGCGGTACAACTTATAACGCGACTGAGTTATTAAACCCACGCTCAACATTGAGTGGTGCAACGCCAGTTGAGAAATCATCAGATCACTATTTCTTTAAACTACCGAATTTCTCAGAATACTTACAGAAATGGACACGTGATCAAGGTCGTTTACCATTGTCTATTGCCAACAAACTAGATGAATGGTTTGAATCGGGTTTATCAGATTGGGATATTTCACGTGATGCGCCTTATTTCGGTTTTGAAATTCCAGATGCACCAAACAAATATTTCTATGTTTGGGTAGACGCTCCGATTGGTTATATGTCGAGTTTTGAAAACTACATCAAAACTAAACGTCCTGATCTAAGCTTTGATGATTTCTGGAAAAAAGACAGCGACAAAGAAGTTTATCACTTCATTGGTAAAGACATTGTTTACTTCCATGCACTGTTCTGGCCTGCAATGCTTGAAGGTGCGAACTACCGCACGCCATCTGGTTTATTTGTAAATGGTTTCTTGACAGTGAATGGTCAGAAGATGTCAAAATCTCGCGGCACATTCATCAAAGCTGAAACTTATTTACAGCACTTGAACCCAGAATATTTACGTTATTACTTTGCTTCTAAGCTTTCTGACAAAGTTGAAGATTCGGATTTGAATTTGGATGACTTCGTACAGAAAGTGAATTCTGACCTTGTAGGTAAAGTGGTAAATATTGCCAGCCGTTGTGCAAAATTCATTAACAGCAATTTCAATAATACGCTTTCAAACACATGCGCTGAACCTGAATTGGTTCAAAGCTTTATTGATGCGGGCGATTCAATTGCTCAAGCCTATGAAGCACGTGAATTCTCTGCTGCTATTCGTGAAATCATGGCTCTTGCTGACAAAGCGAATCAATATATTGATGAGAAAAAACCGTGGGCGCTTGCGAAGCAAGAAGGTCAAGAACAACAAGTTCATGATGTTTGCTCAGTTGGTATCAACTTATTCCGTCAGCTTGCGATTTACTTAGCTCCAGTGCTTCCAACACTTGCGGCTCAAGTTCAGTCTTTCTTACAACTTGAAAGCTTTGACTTTGCATCACGTCAGCAAATCCTCGTTGCACACGAAATTGCTCAATTTCAACCACTTATGCAGCGTGTTGATCCTAAAGCAGTTGCAGCCATGGTGGATGCATCTAAAGACTCTTTAGCTGCTGCGGCAGAAGCACCAAAAGTGGAAAAGAAAAAAGAGAAGAAAGCCGAGAAGAAGTCTGAGCCTAAAGTGGGTGAAGCTGAAATTATTGGTATTGAAGACTTTATGAAAGTTGACCTCCGTGTAGCTGAAGTTTTAGAAGCTGCAACGGTAGAAGGTTCTGATAAATTACTTCAACTCACGTTAAATGTAGGTGAAGCTGAACCACGTAATGTGTTTAGTGGTATTCGTGAGTTTTATCAGCCAGAAGATTTAAAAGGCAAATTAGTAGTGATGGTCGCGAACCTTGCACCACGTAAGATGCGTTTTGGTATTTCTAACGGTATGGTACTTGCCGCAGGTAATGGTGAAGGTGTTTGGGTAATTTCACCTGAATCTGGTGCTAAAGCTGGTGATAAAGTGTCTTAAGATTTAGATCTGAGATGAGAAAAAGCCTCTACTTTGTAGGGGCTTTTTATTGGGTGTAAATTGAATTAACATTAGATATAAGTAATCGAATTTAATGTTCTATTATTATTTAAAGAGCTTAAATTATAAATAAAACCCTGATTAGGAGCAGATCATGGACAATCAAGAAAACAATTTAAGCTTCTTAGATGTCGAATTATTATTAAATGAAGTTGGCGCTGAAAATCCAAACTTAGCTAATCTTATACGTAAAATAATTTATGATTCACCGACAAAGAAAATGAACACTCATGCAAGAGAAGTCATAAGTAAAATCATTAATAATCAAAAAAATAATGATAAAAAATGCCAGCATAATGGTTGTAATGCAAAGAGTATTAATTCTCATGTAATTTCAAAAAATAAATTAGATAATTTTTTAGGAAATAAAATTAACGATAAAATTATTATAGATGTTTTAGATCTAGATTTAAAAGAAAACCCATATAAATATACTTTTAAGCAGAAATCAACCAAATTTTCTTGTTCATTTTTTGGATATTGTAGAGATCATGATCGGGATTTATTTAATGAGTTAGATAATGCAGAAATTTTGTATAACAACAAATTACTCAATTATCAATACCTCAGAATGTTATATGAAAATATCCGAAATTTGGAGTCTGAAATCAAAGTTTTTGAAAATATTTTTAACGAACTTAAATCTTTAAATAATCAAAGTCCAAATGATATCTCTACAGATTTTATAAATACTAGAGAAGAGAAGTTAAAAAATACAAAAAATAGATTAGAATGATCAAAAGAAATTTATCAAAAAATTTGGCAAGGTTTAGTTACGGGTGTTTTTTATATTACTAGCAAAAAATATAGACTAAAAAAATCAGGAATTATATTTTCACATTTTTTTGATTTAACAAAAGGTGAGGATAAAGAACCATATACTTTTTTTATACTAAAAGAAGAATATAAAAAAACTTCATATATTTATGTTGGGACATTATGTAATGAAAATTCCATTGAAATCTTTGAGTCTTTAGATTTACATAAATTTGAAGGAAAACAATTTTTAACAGAGCTTATGCTTGATTCAAAAGATAAACTTATATTTTCTACAGAATTTAAAAAGCAAATAAACGAAAAAGAACTTAGTATTTTTCTGAAAAATCAAGATTTATTTCCCAATGAGCCAATTGAAATATTTTTAATACAGGAAATTTTATTTAATTCCGAAAAAAAATTATACTTTTGCACGTGATCTATTCATGTTAAAAATAATCACTATTTTAAATTTATAAGAATCATATGAAAAGCCTAAAACCAATCTTCGTTACATTAAGCTTATTAACAGCACCATTAACTCAAGCCATCACTCCTGTCGAGCCAACCAAAACCAATCCACAGGTTGCAGGCTACTACCAATATCAAGCAGGTGACGTACAAATCACTGCCCTGCTTGATGGTACTAACTTTATGTTGCCAAACTTATTTAAAGATATTTCTAAACAACAAGTGCAGGAAATCTTAAAAAAATACTATGCAGATCAAAAGAAAGGTATACAGACCTCAGTAAATGCCTTCCTCGTCAATACTGGAAAATCATTGGTTTTAGTGGATAGTGGTGCAGCCAGTTGTTTCGGTGCACATTTAGGTTCAGTTTTAACCAACCTAAAAGCATCAGGCTATCAACCTGAACAAGTTGATACCATTCTACTCACACATCTACATCCCGATCATGTCTGTGGTATCAGTAAAGATGGCGTTGCCAATTTCCCTAATGCAACCGTATACGTATCGAATGATGAAGCAAAATATTGGCTAGATCCAAAACAAGCAGCAAAACTACCGAAAGAAAAACAAGCCAATTACTCAGGTACGGTTGAGAAAATTAAACAAGCGATTGCGCCTTACCAAGCCAAACAACGTTTTAAAACTTATAAACTCGGTGATGAAATTCAGGGCTTTAAAGTCATTAACACGGCGGGACATACACCAGGACATTTTAGTTATGAATTAAAAACCAAAGATGAAAACGTGGTGTTTATTGGAGATATCGTACATTCACATACTGTGCAATTTGATAAGCCTGAAACGGCAATTGAATACGATATAGACCCGAAAAAAGCCGTTGAAACGCGTTTAAAGCAATTCGCTGATTTTGCTAAAAAAGGACAAACGATTGCTGCACCACATTTACCTTTCCCCGGCATTGGACACATTTATTCAGCCGATGGAAAAAGCTATCAATGGATTCCAACTCATTTCAAAGATTAAATGTTTTTATTTAGAATTAGTCCATAAAAAAAGCGACCTTCTTGGTCGCTTCTTTTATCACTTCATTCCAAAGATCAACTTCAATCCAAGCAAGGTCATCACCCCACCTGCGATACGATCAAAAACAGCTTTAGATTTTAAATAAACTTTACGTGGTCCTTCTGCTGACAATGCAACAGCCACTAGAGAATACCAACCTGCATCAATAAAGAAACACAAAATTGGCAACACCACATAGAAATACGTTGGAATTTCTTTAGGTAATAAAGCAGTAAAAATACTGGCAAGCACGATTGCAATTTTAGGATTACTCAACTGCGTGATAAGACCTAAACGAAAAGCTTGTGCATAGCTCATGTTATGAACTGCACCCTCCGTTGATGCCATTGGTTCTTTGGCATGTTTAATAATTTTATATGCGAGCCAAAGTAAATACAGACCACCAAAGATTTTTAAAGCCAAATATGCTGAAGGCACTGCAAGTAAGATTGCCTGTAATCCCATCACAGCTAGAAAACCAAACAACGCGGCACCCGTACCTGTGCCAAGCGCAGTAAATAAACCATGTTTACGTGAAATCGCAATCGAGTTTTTTTGCAACATAAATAAATGTAGGACCAGGGCTAATCGCACCTAACATCAATGCCAATGTAATCGAGCCTAAAATCAATATTGATTCCAAGATAAACCTCAAAATTAGAATAATTTTCTAGCAAATATTTTATGCGAAAAAGACTCATACAAGATACTATTTTTTACAAACCACAGTGCATAGATAAAATCTTATAATTCAACAAATTAATTAAAAACAATAATAAAAACCAAATAACTTATATAAAAAAACCATCAAAAATACAGAGCCAAGATGTGCTATTAAATAAAAAATCAACCATCTACATTTCTTATTTAACCAGCTAAAAGATTAAATATTTACTTCACTATTTCACTATTTTGAATAACAAAAATCACCTTATAGATTCATTAAGCATTGTTAATTAGCCAAAACCGATCAGGCTCGCTGCCACATTGATTGCAACCGCCAAAATCACTGTATTAAAAATAAAAGCTAAAACACAATGAAAAATATTCAGATGTCTAAGCTGTGAGCTGGTAATAGAAACATCTGCGGTTTGTGCAGAAGTGCCAATGATATAGCTGAAATAGACAAAATCGAGATAATCAGGTTGATCTGTTTTTGGAAAATCCAAGCCCCCATCGACTTGACGGCTTTTCGCAAGATAATAGTCATGTGCATAATGAATAGCGAACAAGGTATGCAGTAACAACCACGATGAGAAAATAGTTCCTATCGTTAGCAAGATCAGAATCGTTTTAATGATTGCTTGATCTTTGGGAACATGACTGAGCTGCACAGCAATCGAAATAAAACAAACAACGATTGCGATTAAAGCAACCGTAAGTATCATCCACTTCCCTTCATCTTGTTGCTTTGCCCGTTCTAAGATGTGTTCTGGATCTAAACGCCACATCATCTTTAGAATCATAAACAAATATAGCCAGATTGCAGTATTCCAGCCAATTTGTAGCCGTGTCGCCCAATGCCATGAGCTGAATGCTTGCAGCACAAAAAAGATAACGAAGCCCAAAGCAAAAGTTGCGGATAAGTATGGACGATGTTTTAGACCACGAAAAAATCGATGCATGAAGGCTTGCATATAAAACCTACCTTAAAATTTTCAAAATCAAATTGTTTTATTTTTTAATACGATAAGTTTGTTGCTACACAAACCAATTTACCTCTATTACTCAATATAAACAAATCAGATATCGATCGTTTATTTACATCGGACAAATTTGTCCGTTAAATAATTCTTATCCAATTTATATACCTAGCAAGTTCAATAATGAATAAACGTGTTCAACAAGCTGCTCATAACCGCGAAGAATTGCTTCATGCCGCAGAAGAGGTATTTCGGGCTCAAGGTGTACATGTGCCATTACAAGCAATTATTGATCATGCAGGCGTAGGACGAGCAACCTTTTATCGTAATTTCTCAGATCGCAAAGCACTCATGTTTGCCCTACTTGATCAAGCGATGATGCGCTTAGAACAGAGAGCATCTGCTCTACTCGAATATAATGATGGTTTTATTCGTTTGATTGAAGGACATATTGAACAACTCCCTCATCTGATCGTACTGATTGATTACTGGCGTATCATTGATCGCCAAGACCCAATCATGCTAAACATTTATGAGCGACGAGATAAAGCATTACAACCTTTAATTGATAAAGCCATAGAACATCAATTATGTCGCCCTGATCTGACCCCACAAGACTTTGGAATGATTACGGCGATCTTAGGCTCTTCTTTTCAAGGGCATCTTGCTTCTGATCAAGTGCGACTGGCAAAACGTGCAATAGAATTATTATTAAACGGCATCAAAATTTAGTTCGAGGAATAATATGGATAACAGCCCTCGCTATCTTGAAACTCCACCCGATTGGTCAGCCGATGAACGCCCTACGCTTCCCGGCTCTCCTGCGGCTATCGCACATGCAAAGCCAAAACGTTTTGCATATTTCTTTATTGGGCTATTTATTTGTATTGCTGCAAGTTTAAGCAATGGTTTTATCATCGCTAATTTACCGATTTTCCAAGGTGAATATGGTCTTACACCATCACAAGCTGCTTGGTTACCTGCCGCCTATGTGATGGCAAATGTCAGTTCAAATTTAATTCTGTTTAAAGCTCGGCAACAGTATGGCTTAAGGCTATTTTCAGAAATTGGATTATTAGTATTCATTGGTGTATTGGTCTTACACATCTTTGTCAAAACCTATGAAATGGCTTTATTTGTCCGCTTTATTGCAGGTTTAGCCGCTGCTCCACTTAGCTCATTGGGTATGTATTACACCATGCAAGCTTTTGGTAAAGCAGATATGGCAAAAGGGATTTATTTGGCTTTCGGCTTTCAGCAACTTGGTTTGCCTTTGGCTTGGATTATCTCGCCGTTTTTACTAAGCGCCAATCAATGGGATGTGATTTATACCTTTGAACTGGGTTTGGCAATTTGTTGTTTTGCAATGGTGGTAGCTTTAAAGCTGCCTCGAAGTATGCGTCTCGCGGTTTTTGAGAAACAAGACTTTTTTACCTTTGCACTGCTCGCTCCGGGTTTCGCCTGCCTGTGTATCGTATTAACACAAGGGCCTATTCACTGGTGGTTTGATAGCCCTTGGTTAGCCTATACCTTGATCGTCGGTTTTTGTTTAATTGTGTTTGGTTTGACTTATGAACATTATCGTCGCAATCCACTGATCATGACACGTTGGTTGGCGACAGGCGATCTTTTGAGTTTCATCGTCAGTGCCTTTGCGCTCAGACTATTAATGTCTGAACAAAGCTACGCTGCGGTCAATTTTCTAAAAACTGTTGGTATGGGTCCTGATCAATTTGTTCCGCTTTATGTGGTTATTTTCTGTGGAACGATTGCAGGTTCAGTATTTAGTGCGCTGACATTTCATCGTGATCGCTTAATTTTAAATTTATTTCTGGCTGAAGTTTTAATTCTGATCGCCTGTGCTTTGGATTATCACCTGACCAGTGATGTACGACCTGCAAACTTTTATCGAAGCCAGTTCTTGGTGAGTTTTGCAGGGGGCGTATTTATTGGTCCACTGCTATTGATGGGTTTTATGCGTACCTTACAACGTGGTCCTCAATATGTCGTGACTTTCATTGTACTGTTCTCAGCCACACAAAACTTTGGTGGTTTAGTCGGTTCATCATTTTTCAATACCTATCAGCAACGCCACACTTATGATTATAAAGTTGAGATTAGTAGCAATCTTGATCCTACCGATCCTCTCGTCGCACAGCGTTTGCAAAGTTATCAACACAGTTCAATGCTCACAACGAATGACCCTGTTTTACAAAACAATCAAGCCCTACAGAATTTAAATAAGGTGGTGACTCGTGAAGCTCAGGTTCGTGCCTACAACGATGTGATTGCCTTAAATGGCATCTTTGCCGTTATTTTGCTGCTTTGGGGCTTATTTAAATATGCTCGGAATAAGTACAAAACCCGTAGAAGCTTGCAAACAGTAAATTAACTTTTATTGTATTTGATTGAGAAAAAATTATGTCTGAACAAGAGAAACCAGAAAGCTCCAAGATCGAAAACGCTGAGCAGAATAATCATGTTCAGTCTGACAAAGCAGTTGAGTCCGTGCCTAAAATGCCACCACCACCGCCACCTACAACCAGTAAATTGATTAAAACTAAACGCTCAACCTTATGGTGGATGCTTTTAGTATTAATCGTGGGGATTACCATTATTTTATGGGCGTGGCGAATTGGTCCATTTCATACGGCGATTGAACAAACTGACAACAGCTATGTGAAAGGCAAAACCACCATTCTTTCCTCACAGATTAATGGCTATATCAAAGATGTATTGGTCAAGGACTTTGATCAGGTCAAACAAGGTCAGGTGTTGATGCATATTGATGCAACCACCTATGATCAAAAAGTCACACAGGCTGTCTCAGGTGTAGAACAAGCAGAAAATAGTCTAGCCAATCAAACTCAAGTCATCGCCCAACGCCAAGCTGATGTGGTTGCAGCACAAGCCAAACTTGATCAAGTCAAAGCGCAATACGACTTATCCATCGCACAACTTAAACGCTATCAACAACTTGGAGATAGCGGTGCAGCATCAAAATCTGAACAGGATAAAGCGGCTGCGGATGCACAAAATAATCTAGCTTTGCTCAAACAAGCGCAGGCTAATATCCTCGTTGCACAAGAAGCATTAAAAACGGCACAAGTCGCGCAAGCTGGACTAAAAGCACAAGTGAATAGCGCACAAGCGCAATTAGATCAAGCCAATACCACAAAGGATTACAGCACGATTGTTGCACCGTTAGATGGTCAACTCGGTGAGGTCAATCCACGAGTAGGTCAATACGTGGCGGCAGGAACACAATTATTGTATTTAATCCCGAAACAAACATGGGTGATTGCGAACTTTAAAGAAACGCAAATTGCCAATATGAAAATTGGGCAAAAAGCGTATTTTACTGTGGATGCCATGAATCATCAGAAATTCACAGGACATGTAGAGCAAATTTCCCCTGCGGCTGGTTCCGAATTTAGCGTACTAAAACCTGATAATGCCACAGGTAACTTTACTAAAGTGGTGCAACGGATTGCAGTGCGTATTGCGATAGATCCAAACCAAAAAGGCATCGAAAATTTACGTCCTGGTATGTCCGTGATTAGCTCTGTAGATACCGACTCTTAATGCAGCACTAACATTCTCAATCAAATACATTTACAATGTGATCAAATCCAATTTTTGTTTATTCCAATGTTTGATCACATTGCTTTTCTAACTCCTTATCAAACATTAGACCTTCCCTTTCCTGTGCAATTGACAGTGAAACGTCTTGATCTCATTCACCCTCAGATTTCAGGGAATAAATTTTTTAAACTGAAATACAATCTACTCGAAGCTAAGCAACAAAATTTGAATCAAGTACTGACCTTTGGTGGGGCCTACTCCAACCACATCGCTGCAACAGCTTATGCAGCTCATTATTTTGGTTTCCAAAGTATTGGCGTCATCCGTGGTGAGGAGTTAGCTAAACAAGCGTTCAATCCAACCCTGCAAACCGCACAAGATTTTGGTATGCAACTGCATTTTGTCAGTCGAGCTGAATACCGACTTCGCCATGAAGTTGAGTATTTACAACAATTAAAACAGCGTTATCCAAATACTTGGATTATTCCAGAAGGTGGGACTAATGACCTTGCGATACAAGGCACGAAAGAAATTCTGTCTGCTGATGATCGAGAAAATTATGATGTGATTTGTTGTGCTGTCGGTACAGGTGGCACGATTGCAGGGATCATCGAAAGTAGTTCAGCTCAGCAGCATATTTTAGGCTTTTCGGCACTTAAAGGTGATTTTCTCAAGTACGATATTCAACAATGGACCAATAAAACCAACTGGTCTTTAACAGATGAATATTGTTGTGGTGGTTATGCCAAAACCAATTCTGAACTGCTGCAATTTATGCAGCAATTCGAACAACAATATGCTGTTCCACTCGAGCAAATCTATACAGCTAAGATGATGATGGGATTATTTGATTTAATTGAACAAGGGCACTTCCCTGTGAATACGAGAATCTTAGCGATTCATACAGGTGGGCTACAAGGACGCATAAAATAAAAGTCACCCTGAAGTGACTTTTTGATCTACTGATTCTAACGGCTTAAAACCATCCATCACCGATTGGTTTATTATCCATAAACACCACAAGACCTTTTACGATGCGATAAATAAACCAAATCGACACCGCAAACAAGATTGGAATGCCGATGAGGACAAATGACAGTACGAAACCAATCACAGCACCAATGAGCGTGAACCAAAAGGTTTTGATTTGCCATTCAAAATGGCTCGCCAACCACGTACCTTGTACTTCATTACGTTTCATATAGTTCATGATGACAGCTGCAATACTGGTCAAACCCACAAAAATACTGGCTGCATATAAACCATAGGCAATTAAAGTATATTGTCTTAGTTGATCTTGGTTGTTCGGCTGAATATCGTTTAAAAATGTTTTATCGTTCATTATTTTTTACCCCTCTATAGAATTCAACTTTATAGCATGCCTTGATTTTAAAGGCATATTTTTTAATCAAACAATCGACATACTCAAAAGGCTTTAAATCTTCTATAATTGCCCGCTTTTCGTATTCTATCGAGTAATGCTCATGGTTCATCAAGTTGATGTGGTTGTTTTAGGTGCAGGTGCATCGGGCTTGATGTTAGCTGCTGAAGCAGGCAAACGTGGACGTTCAGTCGTCGTACTTGAAAAAGCCAATAAAGTCGGTAAAAAAATTCTGATGTCAGGTGGTGGTAAATGCAACTTCACCAATTTAGAAGTGGAGCCTTCCAACTATCTTTCAGAAAATCCTCATTTTGTGATTTCAGCCTTAACAAGATATACCAATTGGGATTTTATTGGTTTGGTCTGTGAATATGGCATTGAATACGAAGAACGTAAACATGGTCAGCTCTTCACGTTGAAAGGCTCTAAAGAAATTCTTGAATTGTTACTTTCAGAATGTAGCAAATCAAAGCACGTTGAAATTCGAACACACTGCGAAGTTGAACAGGTAAAAAATAAAGCAGATTCAGGTTTTATTATTGAAACCAATCAAGGCACTTATCACTGTGAGTCGTTAGTAGTTGCCACTGGTGGTTTATCGATTCCAACATTAGGCGGTTCAGGTTTTGGCTATGAACTGGCAAAGCAGTTCGGACATCATGTATTTCCAACCCGCGCTGGTCTTGTTCCCTTTACTTTTTCAGATCAGTTTAAAGAGGTAACCACTCGCTTAAGTGGTAATGCATTAGATGCAACCTTGATCAACGATCGTCATCAATTTACTGAAGCACTTTTATTTACCCATCGCGGTTTAAGTGGTCCAAGCTCCTTGCAACTATCCAATTATTGGCATGTTGGAGAAAGTTTTAAAATAGACTTTTTCCCAAGCCAAGATTTATTGGATTTTTTCAAAGCCAAGAAAAAATCACAACCTAAAGTTCTACTCAGAACTTTACTGAATGAGTTCACTGCAAAAAGTATCGTTATTGAGTTACAGCAACTCAGTTGGGCGGATCACAGTGAAAGTGCTATTGGCAATATCAGTGATGCTCAACTGGAGCAAATTGCAACACAACTACATGCCTTTGCTGTAAAACCGTCTGGAACAGAGGGATATCGAACTGCAGAAGTGACTCTCGGTGGCGTAGATACCAGCGAGGTATCCTCCAAAACCATGGAAAGTAAAAAACAAAAAGGCTTGTACTTTATTGGAGAGGTTCTCGATGTAACAGGTCATCTTGGGGGATATAACTTCCAATGGGCGTGGTCATCAGCACAAGCCGCTGCTCAATTCGTCTAGAAAATTCAAATTGAGCAGATCATTTGATGAACTAAGAGTGATGCTCAGGAGAATTCGCTGCTTCAACAGAAGAGGATTGCGAGCTATTCGATGTTGATTTTTCTTTGCTCGTGCCAGACTTTGCGATCACGAATTTATATGCACTTGCCAAAAATCCTACGGTGATTCCAGCAATAATAATCGGTGCAAATACGCGGTTAGGCTTCTTCATTTAATTCTCCTATAGACTTTTTATTTATTGAAAAAACAAAACGACCACCCTGTTAAGAGTGGTCGAATTGATCAAAAAAATCAAAGATTATTTTTTCTATTCATCTGAATATGGAGATGAAGGAGGAGTTGGATTGCTATTGGTACTGATTGTAGGTTGATTTTGATGAATTGGATTTGGTTGCTTAGCTTCGGTTTTTGCTTTATCCAATAAATCTGTCAATAAACGTTCAGCAGGTTGACGACCACCTAAACCAAATGCCAATGCAAAAGCAACTGCAACAGAACCCAACGTCAAACCAAATGCCAAGTTAACGATCGAATCGGCAATACCCATTGCTTTTAGACCCATCGCAATAACCAAGCCCATGATCAAAATGCGAACTAGATTACCTAACCAACGTGAGCTGTTGTATTCACCACGTTGCACGACATTCGCAACCACATTTGCAAGCCAAAAACCGATTACCAAGATCACAGCACCGAGTAAAATGTCTGCACCGAATTGGATAAACATGGCAATCAAGCCACTTACCTGTTCTAAGCCTAAGCGATTCGCTGCTTCAGAAACAGCAAATAACATAGTAAAGAACACGATCAAGTAGCCAACAATATCAGAAACACGTGTTTGTCCAAGAAAACGTTGTACATCCAGTTTCATTGGAACTTCGTCAACACCAGCACCTGATATTAATTCAGCGACCAAACGTCCAACGAATCTCGACACCACATAAGCCACAATTAAAATCAATCCAGCCGCGATAATTTGTGGAATTGCATGCATAATTTCATTCAACATCGCTGTTGCTGGTTGTGAAATTGCTTCAACACCCAATGCTTCAAATGCCACAATTAATGCTGTGATGATAATAATTGCAAATACAAATGAACCTAAGAATTTAGAAACACTTGAATTTTTAAATAATCCGATCTTTTCTGCTTGAGCCTGTAAACCTAAGCTATTGGTTAAGCCCTCAACAATACCACGAACGATTTTCGCTAAAATGTAACCAACAAAAATGATTACGCCTGTGATGAATAGATTCGGTAAGAATGCAATTGCTTCATTTACCATATTCTGCACAGGAACAAGTAGCCCAGTTAAACCGAGAATAGATAAAACAATCGGCAAGAATAATAATAAAACTAACCAATAAAAGATCTCAGCAATATTACTGCTCAGTGAACTAACACCAACTTCACTACTTAACTTATCGTCTAACTGAGTTTTGGATAATACATTAGTCAAGCCTACACGTACCAAACGTGCAACAATCCAACCAATAAATCCGACTGCAACAGCAGCTAACAGATTTGGGATATAAGCCAGTATACGACCAACCATATTGCTAAATGGATCGCTTACACCACTAATATTTAAGACATTTAATGCACCAACAACGGCCAAAATCATCACAAACCAAAATACAAGTTTGGAAATAAGACTCTCTATATTGGGCGCTCTACCAGTCGCCGATGACAATTTATGATTGGTATCAAATTTTTGTAATAACTTTTTCACGCCTGCTGCAATCACTAGGGCAATAATCCAACCCACCAGTAGAATAACAATTGCGGCTAATATTGGCTGAAATTGATCCCAATAATACATTGCATCAAATCCCCCTCTTTGGGATGGATCACTAAAAATTTCATTCATGTCTTGTTATCCTTTTATGTGTTTTTTAAGTCAAATACAGCTACCCATACTCATTCTGTTAAGAGAAAATCACGAATGGATAGCTAAACCATAATTTTTGTTTAATTCTCAATCAACGAACAGCATCACTAATACAACAAAAATTACGCATAATTTTGCAAAAAAGCCCATTAGTTCACACCAATGAGCTCGTTAAATCGATTAGGTTTGGTCTAAGATAGATTGCTTACGCATTTAAAAGGACCGAGTGCAACTGTGACATGATCACTTGTGCAGTAGGTTTATTCGAATGGTCTGCAACCATAAAAATTAACAATGCTAGCAAGAACAGCCCTACGATAATAAGCATATAGACTGGTAATTTCCTTTTCCTTGCTATTTCTTCTTTACTGGCCACATGAGGCTGTGGCTTACTAAAATCATGCATCATAGTTTGCCCTCATCCTTTTATTGCTTAGATCTTTATATTAGCAATGGACTGTGTTGCATTGTGTGACAAAGCTTCGCACTATCGTTTTTTTGTTTGCATAACTCTACTTTTTATTATTTGCATTCTTGTATAAAATATAGGCGGTTTAGAAAATGATAAAAATAAGCTATAATCCTCTGTCACGTTTCTGTTCTGTTTTTAATTACTGTATGTCCTATAGCCAACAAAGTGTTTCTCTAGATTTAGACACTGATGTCACACATCAATGTTTTTTACATCACACACGCGATGAACATTTGATTGGTATTATCGAGTTCAATAAACCAAGCTATATTTTAAAATGGGGTGATCTAGAATATTTCCGTCGACGTACTGAAGAATTCTCGGTTATGCCCTTACCCGATTGTATTAATGCAATGATTATCGATATTCGGAATGTACAACCATTTCTCGATAATGAAGTTCCAATTTTACCTTGGCGCTTACTTGAAGAAGATTGCCCAGTTCGACTAGTTGTTCCCCATGATCGCTTAGCGCACTACACTGGACTTTTTGAGCCCACATGGCTGAATACAGATGTTGATACCGCAATTCAAGAAATCCGTGAATTTATGGATATGTTTGTTCACTAATAACATATCCATGCGTACCTATTACCAATAGTTCTCTACAGCAATATTTCCCTCACCACGACGATTCATCGTCAGTCCACGTTGTTTTAATGCATCCTTAGTATCTTCTACCATTTGTGGATTACCACATAACATCACATGGCTAGTAGCAGAATTGAGTGATAGGCCAACCACTTTTTCTAGCTCACCATTTTCAATCAAAACAGGTAAACGATCATGTAGGGTTGCATTTGGATCACGGGTAATTATAGGTACAAATTTGAACCCTGTATGCCCTTCACCAAAGCTTTCAGCAATCTCTTGTATACGATCTACATAAGCCAGTTCAGCTGTAGATCTCACACTATATATAAGATGAATATGCTGATATTTCGTCCACGTTTCAAAATCTTGGAGCATAGATAAAAAAGGAGCCAATCCAGTACCTGTGGCTAATAACCATAAATCATGAGCTAAAGGCAATTGATAGCGAGCTAAAGTTAAATACCCATACGCAGTTTTGTCGAGATATAACTCATCACCGATTTCAAGATGTTGAAGGTTTGAAGTAAACGCACCATCAGGTACAACGATAGAAAAGAATTCCAGATTTTCATCAAAAGGTGAAGAAACGACTGAATATGCACGAACCACCAATTCACCATTTACCATCAACCCAATACGAGCAAATTGACCTGCTGTAAATTTAAAATGGGCGGGTCTCGTCATCGTGAAACTAAAAAGATTATGAGCCCAACGATGTACAGATAAAACCTTTTCTACGGTAAATTTTTCAATTGACATGATTTGAACGTGGCACGAAACAGTATGCTCATGTTAGCATGATCGAATATTTGATGGATACTCAAAACATTAAGGCTATATAACATGCGAATGACCTTACGCCAATTGGCTGTTTTTGTGGCGGTCGCTCAGGAAGGAACCGTAACCAAAGCCAGTGATGCTGTTAGACTTACTCAAAGTGCAGCAAGTATGGCTTTAGCTGATTTAGAAGATGGTCTTGGTGCGCCATTGTTCGATCGACTCGGCAAGCGTTTACAGCTTAATGATTTGGGACGCTTTTTATTGCCACAAGCATTAGAAATATTAGGTCGCTGTGAATCTTTTGAGCAAGCAGCCAAAGGTGAATTACAAAGTATTGATCTTAGATTGGGAGCAACGCTTACAATCAGCGACTACTTAATGCCTGATTTAATGGCTGATTTCTTACAAAAACACCCACAAGCACACTTACAATTACAAGTGGGTAATACTCGTCAAATGATTGAAGCAGTCAATCAATTCCAACTGGATTTGGCTTTAATTGAAGGTTCTTGTCATTTGCCACAATTACAGTGTATTCACTGGCGTGATGATGAATTAGCCGTTTGCTGTGCACCTTCACATCCTCTTGCTCAAATTCAACGTGCATTAAGCCCTGCTGACTTTCTAAATGTTGAATGGATTTTACGTGAAGAAGGCTCTGGTACACGTGAAGTTTTTGACAATGCAATTTTACAAGATGTTCCTGATGCGAATATTCGTTTGACCTTAGGTCATAACGAAGCAATTTTAAAAATTGTAGCGGGTGGGCTTGGGATGTCTTGTGTATCAAGATTGGCGATTGAGCCTTTAGCTGAAAAAGGTCAATTGGTCATCCTTGACACACCGTTCTGGCAACTGACAAGACCACTTTATATGCTGGTACACCGCCAAAAATATCAGGGGCCAGGATTAAAAGCCTTTCTACAGTTTTGTGAAGATCAGATTTAAATCTGATCTTTTTAATTTACCATCTCGAATCATTCTCACACGGTTCACCATCATTATCACCATCCATTTTGGTATTAGGACAATTGCGCACAAAGAACTCTGCTTCTTCACGTGATCTCATTTGCGAACAATGTTGGCGTCCATCACATTTAAATTGAGTCTGATTCGCTGTCAATTGTTGTGATTGGTTATTCATGACAGGAACAGATGTTGAGGCTTGCAGAGCGTTTTCTGTCTTTTGAGATAATTTAATTTCTGGTAGTTCACCCAAAGCATCTCGTTGCTGTTGCACAATTTTCTTCTGCTCTGCAATCAGCTGTGCTGTTTTTAATTCTTTTGATTCTGCATACGACTGATATTTTTTAAAAACTAATGCTCCTAAAATTGCAATCACAATCAAGCCAATAATCATAAAAGTCATACCTTTATGATTTGCATGTTTTTGCTGTGAGACCGATTTATTTTGAGTAGATGAGTTGTTGGCATAGTTTGGATAATCAATATATGCTTGTTTTTGATCTAAGCGCATAATATTTGCAGCTTTAAACTTTCCATTATTATCTTCAACGATCAAAAATTTTAGTTTTTCACCCATTTTAGGTTCACC